>DASXJJ010000016.1:0-4403 GCA_036497465.1 Pseudonocardia sp.
ATCACCGCCGCCAGCCCGACCCAGAAGCCGCCTCGCTCGCGCGCCACCCGACCTCCCCGTGCGACCGTCACGGGCCCGAGTCTCCCGGACGGTGACCACGGCGGTCCAGCGGGACGAGTGTGGTGTCCGCCCCTCGGGCGAGCTCGGGTGCGACGATGGTCGGGTGCCGCAGCCCGAGGTGCACCTGCTGGTCCCGGTCAAGTCGTTGACCGAGGCCAAGTCCCGGTTGCGCGGCGCCGCCGACGACGGGCTCGGCGACCCGGCGGCGCACGCCCGGCTGGCGCTGTCCCTGGCCCGGGACACCGTGGCCGCCGCGACCGCCGCCCGCCTGGTCCGCCGGGTGGTGGTGATCAGCCCGGACCCCCGGGTGGCCGCCGCGCTGGGCGCCGGCGCCACGGTGCTCGGCGAGGGCGCGGGGCCGGGGCTGAACGCCGCGCTGGAACACGGTGCCGACATCCTGCGCGCCGAGGGCTGGGCCGGTCCGCTGGCGGCGGTGCAGGCCGACCTGCCGGCGCTGCGGCCCGAGGAGCTGGACGCGGCGCTGGACCGGGCGCTGCGGTTGTTCGCCGTGAGCGAGGTCACCCACGCCTTCTGCGCCGACGCGGCCGGGACCGGCACGACGCTGCTGATGTGCGCGCCGTCGGCGCCACTGCGGCCCCGGTTCGGCGTCGGCTCGGCCGCCGCGCACGCCGCGATGGGCGCGGTCCGGCTGGACGGGCCCTGGCCGGGCCTGCGCCGCGACGTGGACACCACCGACGACCTGCGCGAGGCCGCCGCGCTGGGCCTCGGCCCCGCCACCAGCGCGGTCGTCGGCGCCCTCCCCTGCCTTCCGCGCTGACCCCGATCGTGACCAGGTTTTCACCCGGCACCGACCGGTGGCGGTCACGCCGGGGCGCCGGGTGCGTGACAATGGGCGGGTGGCTCTCGACGGACAGAACGGCAGACGCACCACCCGATCCGGACCGAGCCGGACCGCGCCGCGCGCCGCGTCCCCGCTCCGCACGGCCCGCCGGGTGAGTCGCGCCGACGGCCCGGCGGACACGACGGCCACGGGCTCGACGGCCGCCGGGACCGCCACCGCCGAGCCGGCCGAGACCACCGTCCCGGTGACCGCCACGGCCGACACCACCGCACCGGCCGACGACGACGCGCTGCAGCCCCCGGTCCGGCCCTCCCGCACGGTGTCCGACCCGGCGGCGCCGCCCGCCCCGACGCCCGACGAGGCGCACACCGACCTGCCCGACGACCGGTACATCAACCGGGAGCTCTCCTGGCTGGACTTCAACGCCCGGGTGCTCGCGCTGGCCGAGGACGTCAGCCAGCCGCTGCTGGAGCGGGCCAAGTTCCTGGCCATCTTCGCCTCCAACCTGGACGAGTTCTTCATGGTCCGGGTGGCCGGGCTGAAGCGGCGCAACGAGACCGGCCTGGCGGTGCGCTCGGCCGACGGGCTGACCCCGCGCGAGCAGCTGGCCCGCATCGCCGAGCGCAGCCAGGCCCTGGCCGAACGGCACGCGCTGGCGTTCCAGCAGGGCGTGCTGCCCGAGCTGGAGGCTCACGGCATCCGGATCCGGCGCTGGTCGTGGCTCACCGACGAGCAGCGCGAGCAGTGCTCGAGCTACTTCTACGACCAGGTGTTCCCGGTGCTCACCCCGCTCGCGGTGGACCCGGCGCACCCGTTCCCGTACATCTCCGGGCTGTCGCTGAACCTGGCGGTGACCGTGCGCGACCCGGAGGGCCACACCGAGCGGTTCGCCCGGGTCAAGGTGCCGAACAACGTGCCGAGGCTGGTGCTGATCGTCACCGGGGTGCCCGAGCGGGAGTCGGTGTTCCTGCCCATCGAGGACCTCATCGCCGCGCACCTGGGCGAGCTGTTCACCGGCATGGAGGTGGCCGAGCACCACGCCTTCCGGGTCACCCGCAACGCCGACCTGGACGTCGAGGAGGACCGCGACGAGGACCTGCTGCAGGCGCTGGAGCGGGAGCTGGCCCGGCGCCGGTTCGGCCCGCCGGTGCGCCTCGAGGTCACCGACACCATGAGCGAGCACGTGCTGGAGCTGCTGCTGCGCGAGCTCGACGTGGACCCGCACGACGTGATGGTCGTGCCCGGACTGCTGGACCTGACCATGCTCTGGCGGGTCTACGACGTGGAGCGCCCGGAGCTCAAGGACGCCCCGTTCGTGCCGGCCACCCACCCGGCCTTCGCCGAGGGCGAGACGCCCAAGAGCGTGTTCGCCACGCTGCGCCAGGGCGACGTGCTGGTGCACCACCCGTACGACTCGTTCTCCACCAGCGTGCAGCGGTTCATCGAGCAGGCCGCCGCCGACCCGTCGGTGCTGGCCATCAAGCAGACCCTGTACCGCACCTCGGGTGACTCGCCGATCGTCGACGCGCTGGTCAGCGCGGCCGAGGCGGGCAAGCAGGTGGTGGCGCTGGTGGAGCTGAAGGCCCGGTTCGACGAGAAGGCCAACATCCGCTGGGCGCGTGAGCTGGAGAAGGCCGGGGTGCACGTGGTGTATGGCCTGGTGGGGCTCAAGACGCACTGCAAGACGTCGCTGGTGGTGCGGCAGGAGGGCTCCCGGATACGGCGCTACTGCCACGTCGGTACCGGGAACTACAACCCGAAGACCGCCCGGCTGTACGAGGACCTGGGCGTGCTCACCGCCGACCGGGATATCGGCGCCGACGTGGCCGACCTGTTCAACTCGCTGACCGGGTACGCCCGCAAGAACAGCTACCGCAGCCTGATGGTGGCCCCGTACGGGGTGCGCCGGGGCCTGCTGGAGCGCATCACGGGCGAGGTGGAGCACCACCGGGCCGGCCGCGAGGCCCGGATCCGGTTCAAGATGAACTCCCTGGTCGACGAGCAGGTGATCGACGCGCTGTACCGGGCCTCGCAGGCCGGGGTGCCGGTGGACGTCGTGGTCCGGGGCATCTGCGCGCTCACGCCGGGGCGGGCGGGGCTCAGCGAGGACGTCCATGTGCGCTCGATCCTCGGCCGGTTCCTGGAGCACTCGCGGATCTTCCACTTCGCCGGCGCGAACGAGTACTGGATCGGCAGCGCGGACATCATGCACCGCAACCTCGACCGCCGGGTGGAGGTGCTGCTGCGGGTGGGCGAGACGCTGAACGACCAGCTCGCGCACATCATGGACTCCGCGCTCGACCCGGGCACCCGGTGCTGGGTGCTCGGGCCGGACGGCACCTGGTCACCGTCACCGGCGCCCGACGCCGCGTTGCCGGTGCGCGACCACCAGGCGGCGTCGCTGCCGCGGTTCGTGCCGTCGGAGTGAGCGCCACGACCGTGCGGGAGGCGGACGTCGTGGCCGCGGGCGGGGTGCTGTGGCGCCCCGGCACCGACGGCGGCTGGCTGGTCGCGCTGGTCCACCGGCCGCGCTACGACGACTGGTCGCTGCCCAAGGGCAAGCTGGACAAGGGCGAGGCCCCGGCGGCGGCCGCCGTCCGCGAGATCGCCGAGGAGACCGGCTGGCGCTCGGAGCTGGGCCCGCGGCTGGGTGAGGTCCACTACCAGGTGCCGGAGGGGCTGAAGGTGGTGCACTGGTGGTCGGCGCGGGCGGTGTCCGGGGAGTTCACCGCCAACCACGAGGTGGACGTGCTGCGCTGGCTGCCGGCGGCCGAGGCCGGGCCGGCGCTGAGCTACCCACACGACCGGGAGGTGCTGGCCCGGTTCCTGGCCCTGGCCCCGCCGCCGGCGCCGTTGCTGCTGGTCCGGCACGCCAAGGCGGGCAGCCGGGAGCGCTGGGCGGGCGACGACGCCCTGCGCCCGCTGAGCGGCGACGGGCGGACCCAGGCCGAGGCGCTGACCCCGCACCTGGAGCTGTTCGGGCCCCGGCGGGTGCACTCGGCACCGCTGGTGCGCTGTGTGGAGACCGTGGCCCCATTGGCGGCACGGCTCGGGGTGGACGTGGTGCCGGAGCCGCTGCTGAGCGAGGACGCGTTCGCCGACGACCCGGACGCCGCCGAGGCCCGGCTGCGGGAGCTGGCCGCCGAGCCCGGCGTGACCGTGGTGTGCAGCCAGGGCGGCGCGATCCCCAACCTGGTCGCCCGGCTCACCGGGCTGCCCGACCCGGCCGCGAAGAAGGCCAGCACCTGGGCGCTGGGCTTCGCCGGCGACCGGGTGGTCACCCACGACCACTACCCGCCGCCGGCCTGAGCCGGCGGCGGGCGGGGTAGCCGGTGAGTCAGCCGACCGTGGTGCGCGGCATCCGGGAGGGACGGGCCGCCTCGAAGGCGTCGATGGCGTCGGCGCTGCGCAGGGTCAGGCCGATGTCGTCCAGCCCCTCCAGCAGCCGCCAGCGCGTGTAGTCGTCGATCTCGAACGGCACCGTGAGATCCTTGCCCTGCACGACCTTCTCGGCCAGGTCGACCGTCAGCTCGGTGCCGGG
>DASXJJ010000017.1:0-4362 GCA_036497465.1 Pseudonocardia sp.
GCGCTGAGCCGGCCGGCCGGCTCAGCGCAGCCGGCGCGGGCCGCCGTCGCGCCAGGTCGGTGGCGGACCGAGGACGATGCGGGCCGCGGTCACCGAGGCGGTGGTGGGCGCGGCCAGCACCGGCCCGAGCCGAAGCGACCGGATCTGCGGGAAGTCCTCGGCCAGGCAGCTGACCCGCAGGGCCAGCTCCTCCAGGGCACCCAGGTCGGCCGGTTGCGCGCCCCCGTAGCCGGACAGCAGCGGGGCCGCCCTCGGGGTGCGGATCAGCTGCCGCGCGTCGGCCGTGGACAGCGGGACGACCCGGTGCGCCCGGTCGCCGAGCAGCTCGGTGGCGATGCCGGACAGCCCGAAGGACACCAGCGAGCCGAAGGACGGGTCGTCGACCACCTCCAGCACGCAGGACAGGCCCTTGGGCGCCATCCGCTGGGCGTAGAGCTCGTCCTGCCCGGTGATGCGGACCAGGTCGCGGTAGCTGTCGGCCACCGCGTCGGCGGAACCCAGGTCGAGCCGGATCCCGATCAGTTCCGGCCCCTGCCAGCGGTCGCCGATGCCCTTGAGCACGACCGGATAACCCAGCTCCTCGGCCGAGGCCACTGCCGACTCCGGCGAGTCCACCAGCCGGAACGGGGTGACCTCGATCCCGTAGCAGGCCAGCAGGGCGGTGGCGTCCGGGTCGACCAGCGGCACCGCGGCGGAGCCCGAGGTGCACCGGGCCACCAGCTCGGCGGCCTCCTCGGCGCGGATCCCGTACGGCCGCAGGTACTCCCCGAGCGGGGCGCTACGCCACTGCGCGTACCGTAGCACCCGCGCGAGCGCCGCGACGGCCCGCTCGGGGCTGGGGTAGCTGGGCACCGACCCCTTGCCGGGCTGGCCGTCCGGGCCGGGCACGGCGAGCTCGGCCGGCACACCCTCGGCGGCCAGGAACGTGCTCAGCACCGGCTTGCCCGCTCCGGTCGCGGCGGTGCGCAGCGCCTCGGCGTACCGGGCGCCAGGAGTGGCCACCGGTGGGACGAACACCGCGACGAGCGCATCCACCTCGTCGGAATGCACCGCCGAGGAGACCGCCTCGGCGAACCGCTCCGGGCTGGCCGCCGTACCGACGTCGGAGGGCGGCCCGGCGAGCTGCAGCCCCTCGTCGAGCAGCGCGTCGGCGACCAGCACGCCCAGGGCGGAGGAGTTGCCCACCACGGCGACCCTCGGGCCGCGCGGCAGTGGCTGGTAGGCCAGCAGCAGGGCGGTGTCGAACAGCTGGGGCAGCGTCTGCACCCGGATCACCCCGGCCTGCTCGAACAGCGCCTGCACGCTGTCCTCGTCGACCGGCACCACCCGGCTGCCGAACGACGCCAGGGGCGCGGTGAACCGGCCGCTCTTCACCGCCACCACGGGCTTGCGCCGAGCCAGCCGCCGGGCCAGCCGGGCGAACTTGCGCGGGTTCCCGAAGGTCTCCAGGTAGAGCAGCACGATGTCGGTCGCCGGGTCGGTCTGCCAGTACTGCAGCAGGTCGTTGCCGGACAGGTCGGCCC
Source organism: Pseudonocardia sp. (assembly GCA_036497465.1). Lineage (GTDB taxonomy): Bacteria > Actinomycetota > Actinomycetes > Mycobacteriales > Pseudonocardiaceae > Pseudonocardia. The sequence continues at coordinate 1,524 of DASXJJ010000017.1, forward strand.
GGTTGCCGGCGGAGACGAACGTGGACAGGCCGAGCCCCCGCTCGTGCACGCCCGCGAGGATCGCGATGCCCAGCGCGCCGGACTGGCAGAAGAACCCGATCCGGCCCCGGCCCGGCAGCTCCGGCGCGAGGGTGGCGTTGAGTGAGACGTCCGGCGCGAGGTTGGCCACCCCCAACGCGTTCGGGCCGATCACCCGCATGCCGTGCGCGCGGGCCGCCTCGACCAGCCGCCGCTGCGCGTCGGTGCCGTCGCCCCCCGCGTCGGCGAACCCCGAGCTGAGCACCAGCAGCGCCTTCACGCCCTTGGCCAGGCAGGAGTCCATCACCTCGTCGACCCCGGCGGCGGGCACCGCGACCACCGCCAGGTCGACCTCGTCGGGGATCTCGGTGACCGAGGGGTACGCCCGCACCCCGCGCACCGAACGGGCCTCCGGGTTCACCGGGAACACCGGACCGGTGAAGTTGGACCGCAGGAGGTTGGAGAACACCGCGTGGCCGATCTTGGCCGGGTCGGTGGACGCGCCGATGACCGCGACCGAACGGGGGTGCAACGCGTTGTGCACCCCGCGCGCCTCGGCGGCCTGCTCCCGCGCGTCGCGCACGGCCAGCAGCCGCTCGGTGGGGTCGATGTCGAACTCCAGGTGCAGCGCGGTGTCCGCGTACTCCCGGCTGACCTGGTAGCCGGCGTCGCGGAACACCCGCGCCATGGTGTGGTTCTCCACCAGCACCTCGGCCTCGAACCGACGGATCCCGCGCTCCTGGGCGGCCGCCGCGAGATGCTCCAGCAGGATCGACCCCAGCCCCCGGCCCTGGTGGTCGTCACGTACCACGAACGCGACCTCGGCGGACGTGGTCTCCCCCAGCCGCACGTACCGCCCGACCGCCACGATCTCGTCTCCGAGCAGGCCGACGAACGCCACCTGGTCGTGGTGGTCCACCACGGTGAAGCGCTCCAGGTCCTTCGGCGGGATGGTCGGATAGGGACCGAAGTAGCGCAGGTAGCGGGTGCGTGGGGACAGCCGGGAGTGAAAGCCGACCAGCGCGGGAGCGTCGGCCGGGCGGATCGGGCGCAGGTGGACCACCCCGCCGTCGGACGCCACCACGTCGGCCTCCCAGTGCCGGGGGTACGTGGTGGGCACGGGTCCGGCCATCGGCTCAGTCCCTCGGGTCGTCGGGGTCGAGCCCGAACAGCGGGAACACCGCGCGCCGGGTCTCCAGCACGGCCCGGTCCACCGGTTCTCCCCCGGCGCTCCACGGCTCGTGCTCCGTCGAGGCCCCCTCGCCCATGGCGGTCGGCACCGGGCGGCGGCTGAGGGTGGTCGCGTGCGCCACCCAGTCGGCGGGGATCGCGGCGTCGACCGAGACGTCGCGGTCCAGCACCGTGGCCAGCAGGTGGGTCCAGGACCGGGGCACCGCCCGGATCAGGTTGTATCCCCCGCCCCCGAGGGCCAGCCACTTGCCGCCCGCGGTGGTCTCGGCCAGGTCGCGCAGCACCCGGTAGATCTCCCGGTGGCCGTCCACCGTCAGGTTCAGGTCGGCCAGCGGGTCCTCGTGATGGGTGTCCACCCCGCACTGGGTGACCAGTACCGACGGCCGGAACTCGGCCAGCAGCGACGGGACCACCGCCTCGAAGGCCCGTAGCCAGGCCCCGTCGCGGGTACCGGGCGGTACCGCGAGGTTCACCGTGGTGCCCTCCGCCGAGGTCGGCCCGACGTCGCCGGGCCATCCGGTGCCGGGCCAGAGCGTCATCGGGTGCTGGTGCACGGAGATGGCGAGCACCCGGGGGTCGTCCCGGAACGCGGCCTGCACGCCGTCGCCGTGGTGCACGTCGACATCGACGTAGGCGACCCGCTCGAAGCCGTGGTCGAGCAGCCAGGAGATCGCCACCGCGCAGTCGTTGTACACGCAGAACCCGGAGGCGGACGCCGCCATGGCGTGGTGCAGCCCGCCCGCGATGTTCACCGCCCGGTCGGCGCGCCCCTCGGCGATCTCCTTGGCGGCCAGCAGCGAGCCACCGCAGACCAGCGCACTGGCCTCGTGCATGTGCGGGAAGATCGGGTTGTCGGGCGTGCCGAGCCCGTGGCCGACGTGAAAAGGCATCTCCGGGGCGGACTTGACCGCCGTAAGGTAGGACGGCTCGTGCACCCGCTCGATCTCGCTGTCCGGCGCCGGCTCCGGGGTGAGCAGCCCGACCCCCTCGAGCACGCCGAGCCCGGTGGCCAGCCGGATGGTCAGGTCGAGGCGCACCGGGTCGAGCGGGTGCTCCTCGCTGAGCTGGTAGCTGGCGAAACGCGGCGTCCACACCACGGCTGGCGGTTTGCTCATGACCGCACACCGTAGGCGTTCACCGGGCCCGTCCCGGGGTCGCCGGGGTCGGCACCGAGGGCCACCGGCCGAACCGGGTCGGCGCACCAGTTCGACCACGACCCGACGTAGAGCGCGGCCGGGCTCTCCGACGGGCGTAGGCCGGCGTGCTCGAGCGCCAGCACCACGGAGGCGGCCGTCACGCCCGAGCCGCAGTAGGCACCCACCTCGGCCGAGCCGGCGCCGAGCCCCCGATAGTGCCCGGCGAGATCGGCCGGCGCGCGCCACCGCCCGTCGGCGCCGACGTGCTCCGCGAACGGCGCGTTGCGGGCACCGGGGATGTGCCCGGCCCGGGGGTCGAGCGGCTCGATCTCACCCCGGTACCGCTGGGGTGCCCGGGCGTCGAGCAGCGCTCCCGTGCCGGCCAGGGTGCGCGCGCCGTCGGCGTCCAGCACCGGCATGCTCCCGGGGCGGGGTGTGACGTGGCCCCCGGCCGGTTCCGGGACCGCGGTCGTGACCGGAAGCCCGGCCGCCAC
>DASXJJ010000018.1:0-31416 GCA_036497465.1 Pseudonocardia sp.
CGACGCGGATCACCGCCTGACGTCGAGGGCCGGGCGCCGACGCGGGTCGGCGCCCGACGCCGGATCAACGCCCGAGCGGCGGATCAACGCCCGAGCGGCGGATCAACGCCTGACGCGGCGGGCGCGCAGCTCGCGGGGCAGCGCGAAGCTCAGCGTCTCCTCCGCGGTGGTGACCTCCTCGACGTCACCCCAACCCCGCTCGGCGAGGTAGTCGAGCACGCCACGCACCAGGACCTCGGGCACCGAGGCGCCGCTGGTCACGCCGACGGTCCGCACGCCCTCCAGCCAGCTGTCGTCGATCTCCCTGGCGAAGTCGATGAGGTGGCCGGAGCCGGCGCCCGCGCTCAGCGCCACCTCGACCAGGCGCACCGAGTTCGACGAGTTCCGCGAGCCCACCACGAGCACCAGGTCACAGTGTGGGGCCATCGCCTTCACCGCGACCTGGCGGTTCTGGGTGGCGTAGCAGATGTCGTCGCTGGGCGGGTCCTGCAGCGCGGGGAACCGCTCGCGCAGCTGGCGCACGGTCTCCATCGTCTCGTCCACGCTCAGCGTGGTCTGCGACAGCCAGATGACCTTCTCCGGGTCGCGGACCGTCACCGCGGCCACGTCGGCGGGACCGTCCACCAGCTGCACGTGCTCCGGGGCCTCCCCCGCCGTGCCCTCGACCTCCTCGTGACCGTGGTGGCCGACGAGCAGGATGTCGTAGTCGTCCTTGGCGAACCGCTTCGCCTCCTGGTGCACCTTGGTGACCAGGGGGCAGGTGGCGTCGATGGTGCGCAGCCCTCGGTCGGCGGCCTGGGCGTGCACCGTCGGGGCCACCCCGTGTGCGGAGAACACCACGATCGCACCCTCGGGCACCTGGTCGGCCTCGTCGACGAAGATCGCGCCACGCTCGGCGAGGGTCTGCACCACGTGCCGGTTGTGCACGATCTCCTTGCGCACGTAGACCGGCGGACCGTGCTGCTCCAGGGCCTTCTCGACCGCGATCACAGCCCGGTCGACTCCCGCGCAGTAGCCCCGAGGCGCCGCCAGCAGGACCCGCCTGCCGTCGGCCGGGCGGTCGGCCGGGGCGTCGGCCGCGGTCTCGGGTGGGGTGACAGACGTGCCAGACATGCCCCCAGCGTAAGGGCGTCGGCGGGCCCGGCGCTGTCCCCGGTGACCGGTCTGACCCTGAGCGGGACACTCCGAAACGGTGTCCCGGCACCCATGAGGCCGCGATGACGGGTAAGAATGCCGGTATGAAGCCGCTGCCGATGCCACTCCGGCTCGCCGCAGGCCTGGTGGCCACCGCGCTGGAAGAGGCCCAGGAGCTGCCGCGAAAGCTCACCGAGCTGCCGATGACCGCCGTCAGCCAGGCGCTGCAGGCCTCGATGCGCGTGCAGCAGCGGGTCACCGAGCTGGCCATCAAGGGTGATCGCGCGCTCGGTGCGCTCCGCCCCGTCCCGGAGACGCCCACCTGGGCGCGCTTCGACGAGGACGAGGAGCTGGGGCCGCCGAACGGGATGGCCAACGGGCTGCGCTCGCTCGAGCCGCCCAGCCCGCCGAGGGTCACCCCGGTCCGGATCCTGCCCGACCCGGACGACGAGCCGGTACCCACGCCGCGCCGGCTGGCCGAGCACCCGACCGATCGGACGCTGCTCGAGCCCGAACGCGAGCCGGAGGTCGCTGCCAAGGGCACGGCCCAGGCGGCGCCCGCCGGGTCGCGAGCCGACGGGGCGGCCGCGCGGGACGACTCGGACGGCCCGGAGGGGCTGCCGGAGTACGAGCAGTGGACGCTGCCGCAGCTGCGCGGCCGGTTCCGCAGCCTCTCGCTGGACCAGCTCCAGGCGCTGCTGGTCTGGGAGACGACCCACCTCGACCGCCCGCCCTACGTCACCATGCTGAGCAACCGGATCGCCAGCGTCACCGGGCGGTGAGCGGCGACGCACCCTCGGCCGGGCCTTCCGCCGGGGCCTCGGCGAGCGCCCCGGCCGGGCCGCCGACGAGCGCCGAGCAGCCCTGGCCGGTCCGCACCGTGGCCCGCAAGGTCGCGGCCTGGATCGACCGGCTCGGCGCCGTGTGGGTGGAGGGCCAGCTGACCCAGGTGAACGCCCGCCCGGGAACCGGCACCGCATTCCTGGTGCTGCGTGACCCGGCCGCCGACGTGTCCCTCACCCTGACCTGCCCGATCGGCCTGGTACGCGCGGCCGAGGTGCCGGTCACCGAGGGCAGCCGGGTGATCGTGCACGGCCGGCCCACCTTCTTCCTGGGTCGCGGGACGTTCAGCCTGCGGGTCGACGAGATCCGCTCGGTGGGCATCGGCGAGCTGCTGGCCCGGATCGAACGGCTGCGCAAGCTCCTGGCCGCCGAGGGCCTGTTCGACCGGGAGCGCAAGCGCCGGCCGCCGTTCCTGCCCCGGCAGGTCGGGCTGGTCACCGGGCGGGCCAGCGCCGCCGAGCACGACGTGGTGAGCAACGCCCGGCACCGCTGGCCGTCCGTCCGGTTCCGGATCTGCCACACCGCCACCCAGGGCGCGCTGGCCGTGCCGCAGCTGATCGACGCGCTGGAGGCGCTGGACCGCGACCCGGAGACGGACGTCATCGTGATCGCCCGGGGCGGTGGCAGCGTCGAGGACCTGTTGCCGTTCTCCGACGAGGCGCTGTGCCGGGCGGTGGCCTCCGCGCGCACCCCGGTGGTGTCCGCGATCGGGCACGAGCCGGACACGCCGCTGCTGGACCACGTCGCCGACCTGCGGTGCTCCACCCCGACGGCGGCCGGCCGGACCATCGTGCCGGACTGGGCCGAGGAGACCGCACGGATCTCCGGGCTGCGCGACCGGGCCCGCCGCGCGCTGGCCGGCTGGGTGGACCGCGAGCACCGGCTGCTCGAGCAGCTGCGCGCGCGGCCGGTGCTGGCCCAGCCCCGGCGGGAGATCGAGCGGCACGAGCGGGAGCTGGCCGCGCTGCTGGCCGGGGCGCGCGGCGCGACCCGCCGGGGGCTCGCCGAGCGGACCGCCGACCTCACCCACCTGCAATCCCGCTTGACGAGCCTCGGACCCGCCGCCACGCTGGCTCGTGGATATGCCGTGGTACAGCACGTGACGGGCGATGCCGTGTCGCCGGTGTTGCGCTCGGTCGCCGACGCTCCACCGGGCGCGCGGCTGCGTATCCGGCTCGCCGACGGGGCACTCCCCGCGGCGGTGGAGAGCCCCGACCCGCACTGAGGCCGGGTGAGCGGAGGCCGACATGCCCGCGGTGCGCCTGCCACCGGGCACCGATCCCGTGCCGGCGGGGTCCGTGCCCGGGGAGCCCGTGGCGGCGGCGTTCCTTCCGCTGACCCTGGCCGAGCTCGCCGCCACCTCGGGTTCGGCCGCGCTGGCCGACGACGCGCTCGCCGCCGAGCTGGCCGCCGAGGACAGCTGGTACGCGCTGCTGGGCAACTGCTCGGTGGTCCGGCGCACGCTGTTCGATCTGCGGCTGCACGAGCTGTCGCTGGCGGCGGGCCGGTACGCGGGCGACGGCTGGTGGTCCGGGGACGGGCGGGCCCACCGCGACCGGGTGACCGAGTTCGAGCTGTGGGCCGTCGAGGCGCTCGCCGAGGGCGACGGCGAGGAGTTCGCCGAGGCCTGCGCGGGCTACGACGCGGCACTGGCGCGCGCGCTCGCGGCGGCGCGGGAGCTGCCCCGCGAGATGCCCGACCCGACGGCGCCGGGTGGGCATCCGGCACGATAGCCCGGTGGCAGCCGACCCCGCACCGACGCCGACCCCCGAGCCCGACGCCCGTATCGACGGTCTCGGCTACGAGCAGGCGCGCGACGAGCTGGTCGAGGTGGTCCGCTCTCTGGAGGTCGGCGGGCTGAGCCTGGACGACGCGCTGGCGCTGTGGGAGCGCGGTGAGCGGCTGGCCCGCCGGTGCGAGCAGCAGCTCGCCGGGGCGCGCGACCGGGTGGACGCCGTGCTGCGGGAGAGCGAGGACCCGGACGGCACCACGCCGGGCGCGTCGGGCGCGGGCAACGGACGCAGCGCCCGCTGACGCAGCGCCCGCTCACGCAGCGCCCGCTCACGCAGCGCCCGCTGACGCAGCGCCCCGCTAGCCTCTCGGCAGCGGTTTCGCCACCGAGACCGCCTCCGCGAGCGTGCGGAACTCGGCCGGCACGCCGTCCCCGGTGACCACGAGCTGCACGCCGTCCTCCCGCCGGGTCCAGGCCTGCTCACCGTTCCCGCCCGTGTAGGCCACCCACGGCGCGCCGGCCACCGACAGCGGGCCGGCGCCGGTCGGCGGCCCGCCGGCCTCCGCCGTCACCAGCGCGGCCTCCTCGGCGGTGCTCTGCACCAGTCGCAGGTAGCGGCCGCCGTCGGTCACCCAGCCGATCCGCACCGCCTTGGCCCCGCCGGGCGCCGGCCGCTGGTCGACCGCGTTGGCCCGCCACCCGGCCGGCACCACCGGCTCGCGCACCGCGAACGGCGTCGCGCGGGCCGCGGCGCTGAGTGCGCCGTGCGCGTCGATGCCGGGCAGCCGGGACGGGTCGACGGTGGGGCCGCCCGGGCTGAACGAGCAGCCCCTGCCGAGGAACGCCAGCAGCCCGATGATCGGCAGCAGGATGAGCATCGAGATCAGCATGTCCCTCGGCCGGGCGCCGAGGGTGGTCCGCGCCGGCTCCTTGGCAGGTCCGGGGCGGTCCGTCGCCGCCGGTTCGGGCGGGGCGGGGCTCGACGGGTCGGACGGCTGGCTCACCCGTCCCATTGTGGTCCCCCGGTCGTCGGCGGCGCCGACCGGTCACGTCTGCCAGGATCTGTGGTCATGAGCAGCACTCACGCGACCGAACGACGTCCGGAAGCACCGGACCGCAACCTGGCGATGGAGCTGGTGCGGGTGACCGAGGCCGCCGCGATGGCCGCCGGCCGATGGGTGGGCCGGGGTGACAAGAACGGCGGCGACCAGGCTGCCGTGGACGCCATGCGAAAGCTGATCTCCAGCGTGTCGATGCACGGCGTGGTGGTCATCGGGGAGGGCGAGAAGGACGAGGCCCCGATGCTCTACAACGGCGAGGAGGTGGGCAACGGCGACGGCCCGCAGTGCGACGTGGCGGTCGACCCGATCGACGGCACCACGCTGATGAGCAAGGGCATGCCGAACGCGTTGGCGGTGCTCGCGGTGGCCGAGCGCGGCGCCATGTTCGATCCGTCCGCGGTCTTCTACATGGAGAAGCTCGCCGTGGGGCCGGAGGCTGCCGACTCGATCGACATCACCGCCCCGATCGCGGAGAACATCCGCCGGGTGGCCAAGGCCCGCTCGATCGATGTCGCCGACGTCATGGTGTGCATCCTGGACCGGCCGCGGCACGACGAGCTGGTGCACACGGTCCGGAAGACCGGGGCGCGGGTGCACTTCATCTCCGACGGTGACGTGGCCGGGGCGATCTCCGCGGCCCGGCTGGGCACCGGGGTGGACATGCTGCTCGGCATCGGCGGCACGCCGGAAGGGATCATCACCGCGTCCGCGCTCAAGTGCATGGGCGGGGCGATCCAGGCGCGGCTGTGGCCCAGGGACGACGAGGAGCGGCAGAAGGCGATCGACGCCGGGCACGACCTGGACCGGGTTCTGCAGACCGACGACCTGGTGTCCGGGGACAACGTGTTCTTCTGCGCCACCGGGGTCACCGACGGCGACCTGCTGCGCGGCGTGCACTACACGCCCGGCGGCTGCACCACGCAGTCGATCGTGATGCGCTCGAAGTCGGGCACCGTGCGGATGATCGACGGTTACCACCGGCTCACCAAGCTCCGCGCCTACTCCTCGGTGGACTACGACATCGAGGACACCGGTGCGACCAGCTCCTTTATCGACGCCGAGCCGCCGCACATCCCCTGACTCGCATCCCGACCACTGAAACCACCCGATCGTGTGACGATCGGCCGGGTTCGCATCTCCGAGACACCTCGCGCGTCTAACCAAGTGAACTGCTCGCCCCCGGTCCGACGGCGAGCCGATGGTCGCGGGGTAAGGGTTCCAGATGATCAACAGAGCTGTGGCGTCCGCACTGGTCACGGCGGTACTGGCGGCCAGCTTGATCAGCGCGGCGGTGCTGCAGGCCAGGCAGAACACGCACGACCGGCTGGCCGCCGAGAGCTCCAGCTCGGCGTCCGACCTGGGCCATGCGCTGCCGCTGCCCTCGGACGTGCCCACCCCGCCGACGCCGCCGCCCGGCACCAGCCCGTTGACGATCACTCCGTCGCTGCCGCCGGTGCCGCCGCCCCCGCCGCCGCCACCCCCGCTGCCCAAGCCCAAGCCGAAGCCCAAGCCGACCCCGGTGAAGGGCACGCCGTGCCTGAGCAACGTCAGCGCGTGCGTGAAGCTGTCCACCGACCAGGCCTGGCTGCTCTCCGGCGGCAAGGTGGTCCTCGGCCCGGTGTCCATCACCAGCGGCAAGAAGGGGCAGGTCACCCCGGCCGGGATGCACCGGGTGCTGTGGAAGGACGCCGACCACAAGAGCAAGGAGTTCGACGACGCGCCGATGCCGTGGTCGGTGTTCTTCGCCGACGGGGGCATCGCGTTCCACACCGGCAGCCTGCGCGCCGAGTCCAACGGCTGCGTGCACCTGGCCAACTCGGTGGCCAAGCGGTTCTTCGGCACCCTGTCGGTGGGAGACGTGGTCCAGGTCCTGCGCTGAGCGCGAGTCCACCCGGTCGGGTGGGCCGAAACCGGCCAGACTGTCGGCATGACTGAATTCCGGGTCGAGCACGACACGATGGGCGAGGTTCAGGTACCGGTCGACGCGCTGTACCGCGCCCAGACACAGCGGGCCGTGGAGAACTTCCCGATCTCGGGGCGGGGCCTCGAGCGGGCGCAGATCCGGGCGTTGGGCCTGGTCAAGGGCGCCTGCGCGCGGGTCAACGAGCGCGGCGGGCGGCTGGACCCCGAACGGGCCAAGGCGATCGCGGCCGCCGCCGACGAGGTCGCCGACGGGCAGCACGACGACCACTTCCCGGTCGACGTGTTCCAGACCGGTTCGGGCACCTCGTCGAACATGAACGCCAACGAGGTGATCGCCACGCTGGCCCAGCGCCGGCTCGGGTCGTCCGACGTCACGGTGCACCCGAACGACCACGTCAACGCCTCGCAGTCGTCCAACGACGTGTTCCCCACGACCATCCACCTGGCCGCGACCGAGGCGGTGGCCCGGGAGGTGATCCCGGCCCTGGAGCACCTGTCCGCCGCGCTGCGCCGGCGCGCCGAGGACTGGAAGGACGTGGTGAAGGCCGGGCGCACGCACCTGATGGACGCGGTGCCGATCACACTCGGCCAGGAGGCCGGCGGCTGGGCCACCCAGGTCGAGCAGAGCGCGGCCCGGCTCGCCGACGCCCTGCCCCGGCTGGCCGAGCTGCCGATCGGCGGCACCGCGGTGGGCACCGGGCTGAACGCGCCCGCCGGGTTCGGCGGCGAGGTGGTGGCCGAGCTGCGCGCCGCCACCGGGCTCGACGTGCTGCACGAGGCGGCCGACCACATCGCCGCGCAGGCCTCCCGGGACGGGCTGGTCGAAGCCTCCGGTGCGCTGCGGACCACCGCCGTGTCGCTGTTCAAGGTGGCCAACGACCTGCGCTGGCTGTCCTCGGGGCCGCGCACCGGACTGGCCGAGGTGCACCTGCCCGACCTGCAGCCGGGCAGCTCGATCATGCCGGGGAAGGTCAACCCGGTGATCTGCGAGGCGACCATGATGGCGGCCGCCCAGGTCATGGGGAACGACGCCTGCGTGGGCTTCTCCGGCGCGCAGGGCAACTTCGAGCTCAACGTGATGATGCCGGTGATGGCCCGCAACATCCTGGAGTCGGCCCGGCTGCTCACGGCGGCGGCCCGGCTGCTGGCGGACAAGGTGATCGACGGCGTCGAGGCGGACGTCGACCGGATGCGCGAGCTGGCCGAGTCCTCGCCGTCGGTGGTGACCCCGCTGAACCACTACCTCGGGTACGAGGAGGCGGCCTCCATCGCCAAGCAGTCGCTCAAGGAACGCAAGACGATCCGCGAGGTCGTGCTGGAGCGCGGGCACGTGGAGGCGGGCAAGCTCACCGCCGAGCAGCTGGACACCGCGCTCGACGTGCTGGCGATGACCCGCCCGCACTAGCGGTCCCTGGCCGGCGGGTCGCGCGGCGGCGGATCGTCGGTGCCGGCTGGCAGGATCGTGGGCGTGTTGTTCGCGGAGCTGGTCACCGTGTCGGCCGCCGTCGGGGCCACCCGGTCGCGCAAGGCGAAGGTGTCGGCGCTGGCCGGGCTGCTGCGCGAGCTGGGCGCCGGGGAGATCGAGCCGGCGGTGTCCTGGCTGGCCGGCGAGCCCCGGCAGGGCCGGATCGGCGCGGGCTGGCGCACGCTGGCCGCGATCGACGTGCCGGCGGCGCCAGCCCCGGAGCTGACGGTGGTCGGGGTGGACGCCGCGCTGGCCGAGATCGCCGCCTGCACGGGCACCGGTTCGGCGGGGCGGCGGGGTGAGCTGCTGCGGGCGCTGCTCGGCGCCGCCACCGCCGACGAGCAGCGGTTCCTGGTCCGGCTGATCACCGGTGAGCTGCGCCAGGGTGCGCTGGAGGGCGTGCTCACCGAGGCGGTGGCGGCCGCGTCGGAGGTGCCGGCCGGGGCGGTGCGGCGGGGGCTGATGCTCTCCGGCGAGCTGCCGGCCACCGCCCGCGCGGCACTGACCGGGGGCGCCGGGGCGGTGGCGGCGTTCCGGCTGGAGGTCGGGCGGGGCGTGCGGCCGATGCTGGCCTCCCCGGCGGAGTCACTGGCCGGCGCGGTCGCCGAGCTGAGCGCGCTGGGCGGCGTGGCGGTCGACTACAAGCTCGACGGGGCGCGCATCCAGGTGCACCGCGAGGGTGACGAGGTGCGGGTGTTCACCCGGAGCCTGCGCGACGTCACCGGCTCCGCCCCCGAGCTGGTGGAGCTGGCGCGAGGGCTGCCGTGCCGCGCGGTGGTGCTGGACGGCGAGTCGCTGGCGCTCACCGACGACGGCCGGCCGCTGCCGTTCCAGGAGTCGATGAGCAACGCCGGCGCCGCCGCCCGCAGGCCCCGGTTCTTCGACTGCCTGCACCTCGACGGGGTCGACCTGCTGGACGCCCCGCTGCGCGAGCGGCTGGCCGCGCTGGAGCGGGTGGTCGGCGGGCTGCGGATGCCCGGTGTGCTGGACGCCACCGAGGAGCAGGCCGCCGCGGTGCTGGAGGAGTCGCTGGCCGGCGGGCACGAGGGCGTCATGGTCAAGGCGCTCGACGCCCCGTACGCGGCGGGCCGGCGGGGCCGGGCCTGGCAGAAGGTCAAGCCCGCGCACACGCTGGACCTGGTGGTGCTGGCCGCCGAGTGGGGCTACGGGCGGCGCACCGGGATGCTGTCCAACATCCACCTCGGCGCGCGTGACCCGGACGGCGGCCCGCCGGTGATGGTGGGCAAGACGTTCAAGGGGATGACCGACGAGCTGCTAGCCTGGCAGACCGAGCGGTTCTCGGCCGCCGCGGTGCGCGACGACGGGCACGTGGCGTGGTTGCCGGCGGAGTTCGTGGTGGAGATCGAGCTCGACGGGGCGCAGACCAGCACCCGGTACCCGGGCGGCGTGGCCCTGCGGTTCGCCCGGGTGCTGCGCTACCGGCCGGACAAGTCGCCCGGCGAGGCGGACACCCTCGACGCGGTGCGCGCGCTGCTGCGGTGAGGCACCGGCCGGCCGGTGCCTCCGGTCGCCGCGGCCGGCATGATCGCTGGTCAGCGGGGTAGATTCGGCCCCCGTGCGCTTCCTGCCCGGGCACGACGCCCAGTCCCGCGATCTGACCTACGACGACGTCTTCCTGGTGCCCCGCCGCTCCTCGGTGGACTCCCGGTTCGACGTCGACCTGAGCGTCGCCGACGGCTCCGGCTCGCGGGTCCCGGTGGTCGCGGCGAACATGACCGCGGTCGCCGGCCGCCGGATGGCCGAGACGCTGGCCCGGCGCGGCGCGCTCACCGTGCTGCCCCAGGACGTGGCCCCCGACGCGGTGGCCGACATCGTGACGTGGGTGAAGTCTCGGCACCCGGTCTGGGACACGCCGCTGGTGCTCACCGCCAACCAGGCCGTGGCCGATGCGCTGAACCTGCTGCCCAAGCGCGCGCACGGCGCTGTCGTGGTGGTCGACGGCGAGGGCCGGCCGCTGGGCACCGTCGACGAGGCGGCCTGCGCGGGGGTGGACCGGTTCACCCGGCTGTCCGACGTGCTCGCCCCGCACCCGCTGACGCTGCCGCTGGCCACGCCGCCCCGGGAGGTGTTCGAGGCGCTCGACCGGCCCGGCCAGGTGGTCCTCGCGCTGAACGAGGAGGGGCGGCTGGCCGGGATCCTCACCCCGCTGGGCGCGCTGCGCGCGGAGATCTACCAGCCGGCGGTGGACGCCCAGGGCCGGCTGCGGGTCGCCGCCGCCGTCGGGGTGAACGGTGACGTGGCGGCGAAGGCGACCGCGCTGGCCAAGGCCGAGGTGGACCTGATCGTGGTGGACACCGCGCACGGCCACCAGGAGAAGATGCTGGCCGCGCTGGCCGCCGTCCGGGGTGCCGTGGGCCACGACTACCCGCTGGCCGCCGGGAACGTGGTCACCGCCGAGGGGGTGCGTGACCTGGTGGCGGCCGGGGCGGACATCGTCAAGGTCGGCGTCGGCCCGGGCGCGATGTGCACCACCCGGATGATGACGGGGGTGGGCCGGCCGCAGTTCTCCGCGGTGGCCGAGTGCGCGGCGGCGGCCCGCGAGCTGGGCAGGCACGTGTGGGCGGACGGCGGCGTGCGCCACCCTCGGGACGTGGCGCTGGCGCTGGCCGCCGGGGCGAGCGCGGTGATGGTCGGGTCCTGGTTCGCCGGCAGCTACGAGTCGCCGGGCGACCTGATGCGCGACGAGAGCGGGCGGGAGTACAAGGAGTCGTTCGGCATGGCGTCCAAGCGGGCGGTCACCGCGCGCACCCGGGGCGACGAGAGCAACACCGCGTTCGACCGCGCGCGCAAGGCGCTGTTCCAGGAGGGCATCTCCAGCGGTCAGATGCTCCTCGACCCGCTGCGTCCCGGGGTGGAGGACCTGCTGGACGAGATCTGCTCCGGCGTGCGCTCGGCGTGTACCTACGCCGGCGCGCGCACCCTCGATGAGCTGCACTCCGGCGCGGTGCTGGGTGTCCAGTCGGTGTCCGGGTTCGCCGAGGGCAAGCCCCGGCCGTGACCGGTGGGACGTGAGGTGTGAGCTGCGTCGGGCGTGAGCCCACCCACATAGGGGGTCCCCCGACCGGCGGTAGCCCGCACCATGTGGGGTCACCCCCGGGATCGGCCGACCCCGGTGGCCCCTGCCCGTGACAGCTGAGGAGTTCCGGTGGTCCGTTCCTTCGCGCACCCGGCCCGGGCGCTGGCCTGGCTCGGCGGCGCCGGCCCCGACGAGACCGTCGACCGGCTGGACCGGTCGACGTACCAGACGATCGGGTTCCTGGTGGCCCTGACCGTGGTCCTGACCTGGGCGGTGCTCGCCTCGGTGGTGAGCGGCGGTCCGGTCGGCGTCCTGGTGGCGCTCGGCGGTGGCCTGCTGGTCGGCGCGGTCGGCCGGCTGCTCGCCACCTCGGTGCCCGACCCCGGCCGCGCCCCGGCCCGGCGGGTGGTCGGCGCCCTGGGCCGCGGCCTGGTCGCCGTGGCGCTCGGCGTGGTGGTCGGCGAGCTGGCGGCGGTCGGAGTGCTGGACGGTTCCCTGGGCGGGGCGCTCACCGCGCAGGCCGAGTCCGGGGTGCCCGCCTCGGCCGGTGCGCCGGCACGCTGGCTGGACACGCTGACCGTCCAGCGGGCCGACCTGGACCGGTCGGTGGCGGACGCGTCGGCGCGCCGGGACCAGGCGCTGGTCGTGGCGCGCTGCGAGTACCGGCCCGGGCCGGGCTGCCCGACCAACCAGATCACCGGCGACCCCGGCTCCGGCGCGGAGGCCCGCGACTCGGGCGCCGCGCTGGCCGCCGAGGAGCGGAACCTGGCCGACGCCCGTGCCCGGCGGGACGCGGGCGCGCCGGGCCTCGACCGCGACATCGCCCGCGCGCGGGGCCTGGTGGACAGCGAGCGGTCCGAGGTGGCCGGCCGGGTCGCCGAGCCCGGGCCGGGTGCGCGCTGGCTGGCGATGAACGCCTACACCACGCACGACGCGCCGACGGCGGGACCGCTGCTGCTGCGCATCGGGCTGGTCGCGCTGTTCGTGCTGCTCATCGTGCTGCCGCTGGTGCTGAGGCTCTGGCGGGGGCCGACCGAGCAGGACCGGGACGCGCTGGCCCTGCGGGTGCGCGGGCGCGCCGAGCGGGACGCCGTGACCGAGGTGGCGGTGCGCCGCGCGCGGGTGGCGGCCGCGCTGGAGCTGCACCGGCAGGACCGGCTGCTCACCGCCGGCCCGGCGCCCGCCGGTGCGGGCGACCTCCACGTGGACGACCTCCACGTGGACGACCTCGACCGGGACCGGGCCGACCGGGACCGGCTGCTGGGCACCGGGCGCGGACGCGCGGCCGAGCCGCTGACCGCCGGCCGGGACGGGGCCGGGACCGGCCGGGGCGGCGGCGAGGGCAGGAGCGACGACCGGACCGGGTCGCGGACCGCCGCGACCCGGCCGGGCGCCGCGCGGGATACTGCCGGCGAGCCGGCGGAGGCACCGGGCCGGGCCGAGATCGTGCCCGCCTCGGCCCACACCCCGGCCCGGCGGTCCACGGCGGACCTCACCCGGGCGGACGCCGCCCCGCCCGCCCGGCGCCCGCTGGACCTGCTGCCCGGGCCGCTGCCCACGGTCGCCCGCACGATGACCGGCCTGGGCCGGGCGCTGGTGCCCGGCCCGGTCGCCCGGGTGATGGCGTCCGCGCCGAACCCGCTGCGCACCGCCCGCACCCTGTGGGAGGAGGTCGAGGAGCTGAACTTCACGCTGCGCCGCACCCACACGGTGCGGATCGAGCAGCAGGAGTCGGGCGCCCCCGGCCCCCGGGTGGACACCGGCCGGGTCGTCGAGGGAGCCCGCGAGCGCGATGAGCTGGACGACGACCGGAGCCGCACGCTGGTGGAGCAGCTGCATCCGGACCCGGCCGGCCCGGACCCGGCCGAGCCGGGCCGGACGGCGCTGGACCCGGACCGGGCCGGCGAGCACCCGGAGGTGCCCGCCGACCGGGGCCGGGACGCCGTGGGCCGGGGACGTCGCCGGACCGCCCTCACCCGGGGCCGCCGTGAGCTGCCGCCGGGCGAGGACCGTCCGGAGTGACGCCTAGACCGAGTCGCCCTCCAGCATCTCGGTGACCAGCGCGGCGATCGCGGAACGCTCCGAGCGGGCCAGCGTGACGTGGGCGAACAGCGGGTGGCCCTTCAGCTTCTCGATCACCGCCGCGACGCCGTCGTGCCGCCCGACCCGCAGGTTGTCCCGCTGCGCCACGTCGTGCGTGAGCACCACGCGGGACCCGGTACCCAGCCGGGACAGCACGGTGAGCAGCACGTTGCGCTCCAGCGACTGCGCCTCGTCGACGATGACGAACGCGTCGTGCAGCGATCGGCCCCGGATGTGGGTCAGCGGCAGCACCTCGAGCATGCCCCGCGCCAGCACCTCCTCCACCACCTCGGAGGAGACCAGCGCGCCGAGGGTGTCGAACACCGCCTGCGCCCAGGGCGCCATCTTCTCGCTCTCGCTGCCCGGCAGGTAGCCGAGCTCCTGGCCGCCCACCGCGTACACCGGCCGGAACACCACGACCTTGCGGTGCTGCTGACGCTCCAGCACGGCCTCCAGCCCGGCGCACAGCGCGAGCGCCGACTTCCCGGTGCCGGCCCGGCCGCCGAGGGAGACGATGCCGATGTCCGGGTCGAGCAGCAGGTCCAGCGCGATCCGCTGCTCCGCGGACCGGCCGTGCAGCCCGAACGCCTCCCGGTCGCCCCGCACCAGCCGGATCCGCTTGTCGGGGCCGACCCGGCCCAGCGCGGCCGATCCGGCACCGACCATCTTCAGGCCGGTGTGGCAGGGCAGCTCCCGCACCCACTCCAGCTCGGTGCCCTCGACGTCGGCCGAGCCGTCCCGGAACAGCGCGTCGACCACCTCCGAGGAGGTCACCTCGACGTCGGCCAGCCCGGTCCAGCCGGACGGCACCACGTCCTGGCCGCGGTACTCGTCCGCGACCAGGCCGACGGCGGCCGCCTTGACCCGCAGCGGCATGTCCTTGGTGACCAGCACCACGCCCGCGTCGGCGGTCACCCCGCCCTCGGGCACCCGCTCGCCGGCCAGGTTCAGTGCGCAGGCCAGGATCCGGCTGTCGTTGCTGTCCGTGCGGAACCCGGACGGCAGCACCTCCGGGTCGGTGTGGTTGAGCTCGACCCGCACGGTCCCGCCGGCCTCACCGACCGGTGTCGGGGTGTCCAGCCGGCCGTACCGGATGCGCAGGTCGTCCAGCAGGCGGAGTGCCTCCCGGGCGAACCAGCCCAGCTCGGGGTGGTGCCGCTTGCCCTCCAGCTCCGAGATGACCACCAGCGGGAGCACCACGTCGTGCTCCTCGAATCGGGTGACCGCCCAGGGGTCCGACAGGAGCACGGAGGTGTCCAGGACGTAGCAGAGGGAATCCGGTCGGGGCCCGGGTTTCCCCGCTGTACCGGGGGATGTGCCTTCGGGGCCGATCACGTCACCGGCGGTGACGGTCGGGGTCGAGCTCGGGGCGGGACGTCGTGCGGTCACGGCAACTCCCTCGCGGGCACGGCACCGCACCCGCTCTGGTGGTGGGCCGGCCGACCCTGACCGACCGTGGCCTCGGGCGTTGTCCACGCCCGCCACCACGACCGACGAGGGCCGGGTGCCGGCCCTCCGTGCTAGCGACAGCCACGTTCAGGGCCTCCCGGGCGGTCCGCATCGGATACGGCCCGCCGACACGCAACGTACCGTCGCTGACCGGGGTGTGGTCAATACTTTCCGTGAGCCATTGGCCGCCTCCACCGGGTTGGGCTACCGCTCGGCGCCGACCGTCAACCACACGACGAGCCTACGATCACCAGGGCTTACCCACCGTTAACTTCGGTGTCATATGGGCCGCCGTTCGCCGTGCCAGCACCGGTCGGGCCGGCGGCGCTCAGCTCCGCGCGCAGCGCCGCCGGGGTCAGTGGCTCGTCCAGCAGCCGCCCGAACCGGCGCAGCGCGGGCTGGCCGGGCGGCCGAGCGTCCAGCCAGGCCGACACCAGGCGCGCGCCCTCCACGTACGTCGTGGTGTAGGCCCGCCACATCGGGTGCTTGGGGAAGCGCAGCATCTGCCGGGCCCGCCGGTCCCCGACGAGCAGCCACCGGCGCAGGTAGGCCACGGTCTCGTCGGTCGAGGCCCGGCTCTGGTGCAGCATCAGCGCGGCGTCCTGGCGCACCCCGCGCAGCACCGCGAACGCCTCCTCCACCCGGCTCACCAGCTCGACGTCCACCCGGACCCCCAGCGGGCCGAGCAGCCCGGCCGCCCAGCGCACCCAGTCCGGCCCCGCGGCGGCGACCAGCCCGACCTCGGCCAGCCCCTCGGAGAGCACGCAGCGCGGGGTGTTGACCAGGAACACCGAGTGCTCCGGCCACCCCCGCCGGTCGACCAGCTCGGTGCGCGCCCGGCAGCGCTCGACGTGGTGGCCCGGGTAGGCCTCGTGCGCCACCAGGCGGACCAGCTCGGAGAACCGCCTGGTCGTCTCGGTGTTCACCACCACCCGCGACCGGAACCCGCCCAGGTCGCGGTTGAGCCCGCTCCACGGCTGGTCGCCGGCCGACTCGTAGTCCACGCCCTCGCCCCCGGGCAGCGGCAGCTCGCGGCGGGTCAAGGCCCGCAGCTCCTCGGACAGCGCGCGCAAGACGGGTCCGCGCAGCTCGGCGGGCACCTCCTCGCGCCCGCGGTGGGCCTCCATCCGCGCGGCGAGCGGGCCCCCGCCGGGCAGCACCTCGGCCAGCCGCGCGTGCGCCTGCCGCAGCACGTCGGGGTTCGACCGGGCCGCGGTCACCCCGAAGTAGGTGCGCAGCTCGGCGCGGTAGCTGACCCGGATCCCGGCCGCCCGGCGCATCAGCCCGTGCACCGCTCCGAGCTGGCCGTCCAGGAAGTCCCGCCGGGCCTCGTCCATCGGCGTGTCCGCCAGCGCGCCGCGCAACCGTGCGGCGGTCGCGGCCAGGTCGGCGGGTTGCGGGCTCGACTCGCCGGCCACCTGCTGGCGCTGGCCGGGCGGTCCGGTGTACGAATCCACCAGCCCCGGGAGCACCCGGTCGCAGCGCAGGGCCAGCAGTACGTACGCACGCGCCAGCTCACCCGGGTCCACGGGCGCGGGAGCGTACCGGGGCGGACCGTCAACCACCGCTCTTCACGCTCGCTCGGCGTGCCGTCTTGACACGACTCACCCGCCGCCCGGTCACTGGTCCATTCGAGTTATGATCAACCACGCCGGGTGGTCGCCGGAACCGAAAACAGGTCGCGAGAACCGGTGAAAAGTCACCCGAACGAAGGAATAACCAATTCAAAACGCGTCAAGTCACACGATAGTGGTACGCGGTTTTGTCTCGGCCCGGTCCGGCAGTAGTTTCATCCCAGTCAGCGCGGGCTCCCCAAGCACATCGCTGGCGTCGTGAAGGGGGCCGTCGTCTTAACGGCGTCGGTAGACCAAACCAGGAGATGAAACTGTGCTGAAGAAGGCTGGAATTATCGTGGCGGCCGCCGCTGCGGGTCTGCTCGCCATGAGCCCGCTGGCTTTCGCCGGCGACTACGAGGGCGACCACGGCGACCACGGCGACCACGGTCACCACAGTGACCACGACGGCGACCACCACCACGGCCACAAGGCGTCCTGCAAGCAGGACAACAGCGTGGACAACGGTGACGACAACTCGCAGAAGGCGCTGCTGCTGAACCTGCAGAACACCAACGTCCAGGTTCCGGTGCAGGCGTGCAACAACAGCGTCCTCGAGGGCGTCCTGGGCGTGCTCGCCAAGGACCAGCGGAACAAGGACAAGCACTGAGCTTGCTCGCGGTAGCGTCGTCGCAGCCCTCATGACCGGGGGCTTCGGCAAGCGCTGATCATCGGTACTGCCCGATGGTGGATCCCCCCGAGGGTCCGCCGTCGGGCTTTATCGCGAGTGCTCCCGGGAGGCGCGCGATACGACGGCCCCGGCGCGCCTCCCGGGACACGCGGAACGAATGTGAAAGAATAAGCATCACTCGAAAGGTGACGTAACCTTTCCGAGATGGCGGAGAGACCCAATTTCGGCACCCCAGTTTGAATCGCCGAGAACGTCCGCTATATTGATCGGTGTCAGCGAGGGCTCCCCAATCACCGCTGGCAACCATGGGCGGTCTTCACACGATGCCGCCGATTGAACAGGAGAGACAACTGTGCTGAAGAAGGCTGGAATCGTTGTGGCGACCGCGGCAGCCGGTCTCCTCGCCATGGCCCCGCTCGCGTTTGCCCACGGCCACGACGATGGCGACGGTGGCAACCACCAGAAGGGCATCGCGAACATCCAGAACACCAACGTTCAGGTGCCGGTGCAGGCGTGCAACAACAGCGTCGTCGAGGGCGTGCTGGGCATCCTGGCCAAGGACCAGAAGAACAAGGACAGCCACGACGGTGACTGCGACCAGGACAACTCGGCTGACAACTGAGCTAGCTCGTTAGCCTGAGAAGGGCGTCGGACCACTGGTCCGGCGCCCTTCTCGCATGTCAGGGGTCTTCTCGCCCGTCGTGCCCTGGCCGGATGCCAGAAGTGGCCGGGACGGACGTCAGGAGCCGAAGCGACGGTGCCGGATCCCGTAGTCGCGCAGCGCGCGCAGGAAGTCGACCCGGCGGAACTCCGGCCAGTAGGCCTCGCAGAACCAGAACTCCGAGTGTGCCGACTGCCACAGCAGGAAACCGGACAGCCGCTGCTCGCCGGACGTCCGGATCACCAGGTCCGGGTCGGGCTGGCCGGAGGTGTACAGGTGCTCCGCGATGTGGTCGACGTCGAGCACCTCGGCGAGCTCCTCGATCGTCGTGCCGTTCTCCGCGTGCCGCAGCAGCAGCTTGCGCACCGCGTCCGCGATCTCCCGCCGGCCGCCGTAACCGACCGCGATGTTGACCTGCACCCCGGTGCGCTGCGCGGTGCGCGCGGCGGCCTCGCCGAGCTTGCTGGCCGCGTCGACCGGAAGCAGGTCGAGCGCGCCGACCACCCGCACCCGCCAGGGCGCGCCGGGCCGGCTCAGCTCGTCGACGACCCCGACGATGATGTCCAGCAGCGGGCGCAGCTCGGCGTCCGGCCGGTTGAGGTTGTCCGTGGACAGCAGCCACAGCGTGACGATGTCTACGCCCGACTCCGCGCACCAGCCCAGCAGCTCGGTGATCCGGCGGGCCCCGGCACGGTGCCCGTCGTTGACGTCCAGCAGGCCTGCCTCGCGAGCCCACCTGCGGTTTCCGTCGAGGATGACGCCCACGTGCCGGGGAGTGTCGGTCTCCTCCACCTGGCGGCGCAACTTGCGCTCGTACGCTGAGTAGAGCACGTTGCGCAGGCCCACAGCGGGCGAGGATACGCCGCATCCGGCCGGTCGCGGCACCGAGCCCGCGGCGAGCGGCAGATCTCGCCGGTCGACCGGGTGCCGTAGGCTCGTTCGGTGTGAGCGCTGGGACCGCCACCGACACGCCGCCCGTACGACCGCCGAGGCCGCGCCTGCGTGGGCGGCTGCACCAGGTGACCTTCGTGCTCTCCATGGCCGCGGGGGCCACCCTGGTCACCGCGGCGGCCACCACCACCGGCTCCGCGCTGGCCGTGGTGTCGACCGCCGTCTACGTCGCCACCGTGCTCGGGCTGTTCGGCATCAGCGCGCTCTACCATCGGGTGTCCTGGCGCACCGAGCGGGCGCTCACCCGGATGCGCAGGCTCGACCACTCGATGATCTACGTGTTCATCGCGGGGACGTACAGCCCGGTGTCCGCCCTGTCACTGACCGGCACCACCCGGGTCGTGGTGCTCGCCGTGGTGTGGGCGGGCGCCGTCGGCGGGGTCGCCCTCCAGCTCGCCTGGCCGGGGGCGCCCCGGTGGGCCGGCGTACCCGTATACCTGGCGCTGGGCTGGGTCGCGGTGTTCGTGCTGCCCGACCTGCTGGCGCACGCCGGGGCCACCGCGCTGGCGCTGCTGATCGTCGGCGGCGCGCTGTACTCGCTGGGGGCCGTCTGCTACGCCGTCCGCCGGCCCGACCCGTGGCCCAGCACGTTCGGCTACCACGAGTTCTTCCACGCGGCGACCGTGCTCGCGGCACTCTGCCACTACGTCGCCATCTGGTTCGTGCTGGCCTCGGTGACCTGACGCCGGTCAGCTCACCGGGCCCCGGCCGCGCAGCTCGTCGACCTTCGCCATCGCGTCCCGCAGCTCGGTCAGCCAGTCGTCGGCGTGCTCGCCGACCAGGCGCACCGCCCAGGCCAGCGCGTCCGACCGGGACCGCGCCACCCCGGCGTCGACCAGCGTGTCCAGCACGATCCGCTCCGGCTGGCGCAGCCGCGTCATCACCGGCACGGACAGCGTGGTGAACAGCTCCTCGGTCTCGCCCAGCCGGGCGCCCCAGGCCACCTTGCGCCGGTAGCGGTGCTCGGCCTGCCGGGCGATGTCGATCCGCTGTTCCCGGGTCTCCTCCCGGAACCGGGTGATCCGTCCGGACACCGCGGCCGCCCGGTTGGCCCGCCCGGCGTCGTCGTCGGTGAACTCCTCGTCCAGTGCCGGCAGCTCGCCGATCACCAGGATCTCCTCCCGGTCCACCCGGACGTCCGGCGCCTGGGCGAACCAGCCGTCCGGCAGCCGCCCGCGCAGCCACGCCGGCGCGTCCTCCGCCGAGGGCAGGTCGGCCTGCTGCCAACCGCCCCGGCCCTGTCCCCGCCCGGGGCCGCGCCCCGGTCCCCGCCACTCCCGATGCAGTCGTCCGACCATGGTCCGCTCCTCGCTCCGATACTGTGCTTACACTATTACATAGATACATTCACACGGCGACGACCTGCGCGTTCACCGGTGGCGAAACCCGTCCGGTCCGAGCACTCGAAACCGCCGGGCCGGTCCGGCAGGGTGACCTGTCATGGCGAGTTGAGCAGAGGTGCAGGCCTCGGCGCCGGGGTTCGCGGCCGGCGTGCGGGCGATCTTCGAGAAGGGCAGGCACAAGACGATGGCCACCCTGCGGGCCGACGGCGGCCCCCGGATCAGCGGCGTCGAGGCCGAGTTCACCGACGGGGAGGTGACCTTCGGCTCGATGGCCGGCTCCCGCAAGACCGACGACCTGGCCAGGGCCCCCGGGTCGCGCTGCACAGCCCGTCGGCCGACCCGCCGGAGGACGCGCCGTCCTCGTGGCCCGGCGACGCGAAGATCACCGGCCGGGCCGTGGTCACCGCCGAGCTCAGCGGCGACGATCCCGGCCACGCCTTCCGGATCGACGTGCGGGAGGTGGTCCGGGTGCGGGTCGGCGAGCCCGCCGACCACCTGGTGATCGAGACCTGGCGGCCGGACACCGGGCTGCGGTCGGTCACCCGCCGCTGAGCCACCCGGCGAGTTGAGCCAGCCGGCGAGCTGAGCGACCCGGCGAGGGGTTCCGGGCATCGCGGTTGGCCGCCGGGCGGGGCGCAGCGGCATGATTCAGACATGCGCTATGCCGAACACGTCATCGACCTGGTGGGCGACACCCCCCTGGTCAAGCTCGGCCGGGTCACCGAGGGCCTGACCCCGCTGGTCCTGGCCAAGGTCGAGTACCTCAACCCGGGCGGGAGCGTGAAGGACCGCATCGCCGTCCGCATGGTCGACGCCGCCGAGGAGAGCGGCGAGCTGACCGAGGGCGGCACCATCGTCGAGCCGACCTCGGGAAACACCGGGATCGGGCTGGCCATGGTGGCCCAGCGGCGCGGCTACCGCTGCGTGTTCGTGTGCCCGGACAAGGTCAGCGAGGACAAGCGCAACGTGCTGCGCGCCTACGGCGCCGAGGTCGTGGTGTGCCCGACGGCCGTCTCGCCGGACCACCCGGACTCGTACTACTCCACCTCCGACCGGCTGGCCCGCGAGCTGCCGAACGCGTGGAAGCCCAACCAGTACGCCAACCGGCACAACCCGGCGAGCCACTACGCGACCACCGGCCCGGAGCTCTGGGAGCAGACCGAGGGCAGGATCACCCACTTCGTGGCCGGCATCGGTACCGGCGGCACGATCAGCGGCACCGGCCGGTACCTCAAGGAGGTCTCCGAGGGCCGGGTGAAGATCATCGGCGCCGATCCGGAGGGCTCCGTGTACTCCGGCGGCAGCGGTCGGCCCTACCTCGTCGAGGGCGTCGGCGAGGACTTCTGGCCGGACACCTACGACCGGGACATCTGCGACGAGATCATCGCGGTGCGCGACGCCGACTCCTTCGACATGACCCGGCGGCTGGCCCGCGAGGAGGCGCTGCTGGTCGGCGGGTCCTGCGGGATGGCTGCCGCCGCGGCGGTGCGGGTGGCCGAGTCGCTGTCCGGTCAGGAGGCCGAGGACGCGGTGATCGTGGTGCTGCTGCCGGACGGCGGTCGCGGCTACCTGGCGAAGGTGTTCAACGACGCGTGGATGTCCACCTACGGCTTCCTGTCCCTGGAGTCCAGCGAGGCCTCCGTCGGCGACGTGCTGCGCGGCAAGGACGGCCGGCTGCCCGAGCTGGTGCACGGGCACCCGAACGAGACGGTCGCCGACGTGACCGGGTACCTGCGCGAGTTCGGGGTCTCCCAGCTGCCGATCGTGTCCGCCGAGCCGCCGGTGATGGCCGCCGAGGTGGTCGGCGCGGTGAACGAGCGCGAGCTGCTGGACCTGCTGTTCACCGGCAAGGCGAACCTCGCCGACACGGTGGAGCGGCACATGTCCCCGCCGCTGCCCACCATCGGCGCCGGCGAACCGGTGCAGGCGGCGATGAACGCGCTGGCCAAGGCGGACGGCGCCCTGGTGCTGGTGGACGGCAAGCCGGCCGGCGTGATCACCCGGCACGACCTGCTCGCGTTCCTGTCCGCGCCGAGCTGACCGCGCCGCGCCGGCGGGCCGGCCGCGCCGAGCTGACCGCGCCGCGCCGGTCCGGGTGGCGTCCGGGTGGCGACCTCGCGCCGGACAGGCCGCCGCGGGTGGTGGCGGGTGATCCACCTGTGACCGACGGCGCTCCGGGGCGGGCGGCTGGCCCGGGGCCGGGCGGCGTACCGTCGCCTGAGTGAACGGATTCGCCACGCGCGCCATCCATGCCGGCCAGGAGCCCGACCCGACGACCGGTTCGGTGATCACACCGATCCACGCGACGTCCACGTTCGCCCAGGACGGCGTCGGCGGCACCCGCAACGGCTACGAGTACTCCCGCAGCGCGAACCCGACCCGGACCGCGCTGGCCGAGTGTCTGGCCGCGCTGGAGGAGGGCCGGCACGGCTTCGTGTTCGGCTCCGGTATGTCGGCCACGGACACGCTGCTGCGGGTGGCACTGCGTCCCGGTGACCACGTGCTCATCCCGCACGACGCCTACGGCGGCACGTTCCGGCTGCTGGACAAGGTGCTCACCGGGTGGGGCATCGAGTACACGCCCGTCGACCTCGGCGACCTCGACGCCACCCGCGCGGCGCTGCGCCCCGCGTCGAAGATGATCTGGTGCGAGTCGCCCACCAACCCGCTGCTGGGCATCGCCGACATCGCCGCGCTGGCCGACCTGGCCCACACCGCCGAGGCCACGCTGGTGGTCGACAACACCTTCGCCTCCCCCTACCTGCAGACCCCGCTCGCGCTCGGCGCCGACGTCGTCCTGCACTCCACGACCAAGTACGTCGGCGGGCACTCCGACGTGGTCGGCGGCGCGCTGGTCACCGACGCCGACGAGCTCGCCGAGCAGTTGACGTTCACCCAGAACTCGGTCGGCGCGGTGCCCGGCCCGTTCGACGCGTGGCTCACCCTGCGCGGGCTCAAGACGCTGGCCGTGCGGATGGAGCAGCACTGCACCAACGCCGAGCGGGTCGTCGCGGCCCTCGCCGAGCACCCCAAGGTCACCCAGGTGCTCTACCCGGGGCTGCCCGACCACCCCGGGCACGACGTGGCCGCCAAGCAGATGCGCCGGTTCGGCGGGATGGTGTCCTTCCGGGTGGCCTCCAGCGGCGGTGAGGGTGCCGCCGACCCGTCCGCCGAGGCGCTGCGGGTGTGCGCGGCCACCCAGGTGTTCACCCTGGCCGAGTCGCTGGGCGGCGTCGAGTCGCTGATCGAGCACCCGGCGCGGATGACCCACCTGTCCACTGCGGGCTCGCTGCTCGAGGTGCCCGGCGACCTGGTGCGGCTCTCGGTGGGTATCGAGGACGCCGACGACCTGATCGAGGACCTGCTCGAGGCCCTCGGCCGCTGACCCTGCCCCCGGGCGTGTCCGCATGCGCGGGGTGGCTCGCGCGCGTCCGTCCCGGCGTACGTCCATGCCGGCGAACGTCCGTCCGGGGGTACCTCCGTCCGGGGGTGATCGCCGTTTCGGGCGGACGGACCGCGCTCAGCACGGCGGAACCGCCCGAGACGCCGATCTTCCCGGGGGACGTGTCCAGCTCGGGTGGCGACCTGGGACTGCGGTCCAGGGACGCGCGTGGGTTCGGCCCAGGAACGGCGGCCGCGAGCGTGCCGTCAGGGGCGCAGGGGCGAGCGGGCGTCCGTCGCGGGCGGGGCGGGCGCGGTGTCCGGCGCGACCGGCAGGTCGTTCGGCTCGACGCAGCCACCGACGAGCTCGTAGCCGCCGGGGCGCGCCACGTACTGGCCGGGATCGTGGCAGCCCGCCTGCTGCACGGTGAAGAACGCGATGGTGGCCATCGCCGCGGCCACCAGCAGGGACACCGCGACCGACCAGCGCGTTCCGCCGGCAACGGGCCCCATCATGTGTCCTCCGATCGCCCCGGCACAGCAACCCGGGTGCGTTGGATGTGAGGTTACCGGGTGCCGGTGCAAGGATGCCGACATGGGCACCAGCCACTCCCCCGCCGACTCCGATCGGGTCGGGCTGGCGGAGATCCGGGCCGCCGCCGAGCTGCTTCGCGGGATCGTCCGCCGCACCCCGATCGCGCACTCCCGGGCACTGAGCGACCTGGTCGGCGGGCCGGTGGAGTTCAAGTGCGAGAACCTGCAGCGCACCGGCTCGTTCAAGATCCGGGGCGCGTACACCCGGATGCACGCGCTGACCGGGGCGGAGCGCTCCCGGGGCGTGGTGGCGGCCAGCGCCGGCAACCATGCCCAGGGGGTGGCGCTGGCGGCCCAGCTGCTCGGGATGACGGCCACCGTGTTCATGCCGCTGGGTGCGGCGCTGCCCAAGGTCGCCGCCACCCGCGGCTACGGCGCCGACGTACGGCTGGCCGGGGAGAACCTGACCGACACCCTGGCGGCCGCCGAGCGGTTCGCGCACGAGACCGGCGCCCAGCTGGTGCACCCGTTCGACCACCCGGCCGTGGTCGCCGGCCAGGGGACCGTCGGGCTGGAGCTGGCCGAGCAGCTGCCCTCGGCCCGCACCGTGCTGGTGCCCACCGGCGGTGGCGGGCTGGTGGCCGGGGTGTCCGCGGCGCTCCACGAGCTCGCCCCGGAGACGGCCGTGATCGGGGTGCAGGCCGCCGAGATGGCCGCGTGGCCCGGGTCGCTGTCGGCCGGCAAGCCGCAACCGGCCACCCCCCGGCCCACGATCGCCGACGGGATCGCGGTGGCCCAGCCGGGCGACACCCCGTTCGAGCTGGTCACCGACCTGGTCGACGAGGTGGTCACGGTCACCGAGGACGAGCTGTCCCGGGCGCTGCTGCACTGCCTGGAGCGGGCCAAGCTGGTGGTCGAGCCCGCCGGGGTGGCCGCGGTGGCCGCGGTGCTGGCCGACCCGGCCCGGTTCGAGCCGCCGGTGGCCTGCGTGCTCTCCGGCGGGAACGTCGATCCGCTGCTCATGCTGCACGTCATCCAGCACGGCATGGCCGCCGCCGGCCGCTACCTGAGCGCCCGGGTGCGGTTGGAGGACCGCCCGGGAGCGCTGGCCTCGCTGCTCACCCTGATCGGCGAGCTCGGCGGCAACGTCCTGGACGTGGGCCACACCCGGATCTCCGGGGCGCTGTCGATCGGCGAGGTCGAGGTGGCCCTACGGATGGAGACCCGAGGCCCGCGGCATCGAGTCGAGGTGCTCGATGCGCTGCGGGCCTCGGGTCATCGGGTCGAGCCGGGGTAGCCGCCGACGCGGCTACCGGCGGTCAGCCCCGGAACGGCTTGGCCGCCTCCAGGGTGACCTTCATCGTGCCGCCGTCGGGCAGCGAGTACTGCCGGGTCTCGCCGACCTTCGCGCCCAGGATGGCCGCGCCCAGCGGGGACTTCGGCGAGTAGACCTCCATACCGCCGGCCCTGCCCTCCTCGCGGGAGCCGAGCAGGAACGACTCGGTGTCGTCGTCGCCGTCGTAGCGGACGGTCAGCACCATGCCGGGCTGCGCGACGTCACCCTCGGTGGGCGCCTCGCCGACCTTGGCCGTGCGCAGCAGCTCCTGGAGCTGGCGGATCCGGGCCTCCTGCTGGCCCTGGTCCTCCCGCGCGGCGTGGTAACCGCCGTTCTCCTTGAGGTCGCCCTCCTCGCGCCGAGCATTGATCTCCGCTGCGATGACCGGCCGGTTCGCGATCAGCTCGTCGAGTTCGTGCTTGAGCCGGTCGTAGGCATCCTGGGTAAGCCAGGTCACCTGGATCTCGGTCACGGTCATCACTCCTCCAGCCTTTCCGGACCAGCGGGCTTGCGGGTCGGTTGACGCACTCGGGCCGCCCGCCTCAAGGCACCAAAGCCCTGAGATGGAAAAACACGACCCGACGCCGGGCCGTGCGGTGGCCACCGTAACACGATGGTTAGCCGCTCGGCGCAGTTTTTCGACAAACGGTCGAGTTCTCTCAGAAGTTCCCGAACCTGACAACGTCGCAGGTCGTTGGGACTCCGGCGGCCTTTGAGGATCTTCTCAGGTCGTCCCACCAGCCACACGCGCACCCCGCCGAACCGCCACATTGCGGCCGGGAAGAATTGTCGTAGGCCCCTGGTTGCACCGAGTACCGAAGTTGTCGGCGAGGCCTGGACAATGGAGTTGGCTCGCCTTTGATGGTGTGTCGCTGGAGACTACGCCGCCCGATCACCTCTGGGCGTCGAGACGAGGAAGAGGACATGGTCGGACCCCTACGCCTGATGACTGTGCACGCCCACCCCGACGACGAGTCGAGCAAGGGCGCGGCGACTTGTGCCCGCTACGTTGCTGACGGTCACGAGGTCATGATCGTCACGTGCACCGGGGGCGAACGGGGCAGCGTGCTGAACCCGGCCATGGACCGTCCCGATGTGGTCGCCAACATGACCGAGATCCGCCGCGAGGAGATGGCCCGCGCGGCGGAGATCCTCGGCGCCGAGCACCGCTGGCTCGGCTACGTCGACTCCGGCCTGCCCGAGGGCGACCCGAAGCCCCCGCTGCCGGACGGCTGCTTCGCGGTCGGTGACCTGCCGGAGCAGACCGCCGCCCTGGTCGCGCTGATCCGGGAGTTCCGGCCACACGTGCTGGTCACCTACGACGAGAACGGCGGCTATCCGCACCCGGACCACATCCGATGTCACGAGGTCTCGGTGGCCGCATTCGACGCGGCCGGCGACCCGGACCGGTTCCCGGAGGTGGGCGCTCCGTGGCAGCCGCTCAAGCTGTACTACTCGCACGGGTTCTCGCGGGCCCGGGTGACGGCGTTCCACGAGGCCTTGCTGGCCGCCGGCATGGAGTCGCCGTACACTGACTGGATCAAGAACTGGTCCGAGGACCGGCCGGACCCGGGCTCCAGGGTGACCACCCGGGTGGAGTGCGCGGACTACTTCGCGGTGCGCGACAAGGCGCTCCTGGCGCACGCCACCCAGATCGACCCGACGAGTCGCTGGTTCGCCATCCCGCTGGATATGCAACGGCAGATCTGGCCGACCGAGGACTACGAACTAGTGCGGTCGCTGGTAGACAGCACCACTCCAGAGGACGACCTGTTCGCCGGGCTCCGGGAACGGGTCTCGGCGTGAGCACACCGGATCGGGGCACCGCGCGACCATGATCACCGTACTGGCGGTACAGCCACTGCTCGGGCAGGACCAGGCGCCGCCCGCGCAGGGCCCGGAGTTCGGCGGCTCCTCGCCGGTCGGCCTGGTCGTGACCCTGCTGATGGTGGTCGCGCTGATCTTCCTGATCCGTTCGATGAACAAGCACCTGCGCAAGGTGCCGCCGTCGTTCGACCCGGTCGAGCAGGACGGGCCGGACGGGCGCGCGGAGACCGGACCGGCACCGGCCGCCGGGTCGGGCGCGGTGCCCACTCCGGCCGGCGACGCCGGCGAGAAGCCGTCCCCGGGTTCCCCGTCCGGCTCAACGACGGGGTCCACGACGGGGTCCACGACGAACGGCGCACCACCGAGGTAACCGGGCGGAGGCGGCGGCCGACCCGGGTCGTCACCCGCTGTATGTACTCCGATACGGCGTGTGCTACGCCCACGAGCGGCGTTCGGCGCGTCGGGGTGACACTCTTGGCGGTATGCCGAACAGGCTCGGGAACTCGACCAGTCCGTATCTGCTGCAGCATGCCGCCAATCCGATCAACTGGTGGCCGTGGTGCCCGGAGGCGTTCGCCGAGGCACGCGAGCGTGACGTGCCGGTGCTGCTGTCCGTCGGCTACGCCGCGTGCCACTGGTGTCACGTGATGGCGCATGAGTCCTTCGAGGACACCGAGACCGCCGATCAGGTGAACGCCGAGTTCGTGGCGATCAAGGTGGACCGGGAGGAACGGCCGGACATCGACGCCGTCTACATGGCCGCCACCCAGGCGATGACCGGCGCCGGCGGCTGGCCGATGACCTGCTTCCTGACCCCGGCCGGCGAGCCGTTCCAGTGCGGCACCTACTACCCGCCGACGGCGCGCCAGGGCATGCCCGGCTTCCGCCAGCTGCTCACCGCGGTCACCAGGGCGTGGCACGAGGACGGTGTTCGGGTGCGCGACGCCGCCGGGCAGATCGCCACCCGGCTGGCCGAGTCGGCAACGGCGAGCCTGCCCCCGGCGAACCTGGACGCGGCGGCACTCGACGCGGCGGTGGCCACCCTGGTCGGCGATTTCGACCTCAACGCCGGCGGCTTCGGCGGTGCCCCCAAGTTCCCGCCGTCCATGGCGCTGGAGTTCCTGCTGCGCCACCACGAGCGCACCGGCTCGGCCCGCACGCTGGAGATGGTCGAGCTGACCTGCGAGCGGATGGCCAGGGGCGGCATGTACGACCAGCTCGCCGGCGGCTTCGCCCGCTACAGCGTGGACGCCGCCTGGGTGGTGCCGCACTTCGAGAAGATGCTCTACGACAACGCCCTGCTGCTGCGCGTCTACGCCCACCTGGCCCGGCGCACCGGCAACGGGCCAAGCGGCGGCGCGCTGCCCAGCGGTGCGCTCGCCCAGCGGGTGGCCGAGGAGACCGCCGCGTTCCTGCTCAGCGACCTGCGTACCGCCGAGGGCGGCTTCGCGGCCGCACTGGACGCGGACACCGACGGCGTGGAGGGACTGACCTACGCCTGGACCCCGGAGCAGCTGCGCGAGGTGCTGGGCGCGGAGGACGGCGGCTGGGTGGCCGAGCTGCTGACGGTGACGCCGGCCGGCACCTTCGAGCACGGCAGCTCCACGCTGCAGCTGCCGACCGACCCCGAACCCGTCGACGAGCCGCGCTGGCAACGGATGCGCGCCGAGCTGCTCGCCGTCCGGGCGCAGCGGCCGCAGCCGGCCCGCGACGACAAGGTGGTCACCGCCTGGAACGGGATGGCCATCGGCGCGCTGGCCGAGGCGGGCGCCGCGCTGAGTCGATCGGACTGGGTGGACGCCGCCGCCGGCGCCGCGACCCTGCTGCTCGGGTTACACCTGGTGGACGGTCGGCTGCGCCGGTCCTCCCGAGGCGGTGTGGTCGGCGCGGCGGCCGGGGTGCTTGAGGACTACGGCTGTCTGGCCGACGGCCTGCTGGCGCTGCACCAGGCCACCGGGGCGGCCCAGTGGCTGGACGCGGCGCTCGAACTGCTGGACACCGCACTGGAGCACTTCGCCGACCCGGAGCAGCCGGGCGGCTACCTGGACACGGCCGACGACGCCGAGGCGCTGCTGCACCGGCCCCGGGACCTCACCGACGGCGCGACCCCGTCCGGCGCGGCCGCCCTGGCCGGGGCCCTGCTCACCGCGTCGGTGCTGGGCGACCCGGCGCGGGCCTCCCGCTACGGCGAGGCGAGCGCGGCCGCGGTCTCGGCGGTCGGTGCCCTGGCCGGGCGGCACCCGCGCTTCGCCGGGCACTGGCTGACCGTCGCGGAGGCGGCCGCACGCGGCCCGCTGCAGGTCGCGGTGGTCGGCTGCGAGGACGACGAGCGGCGCTTTGCTCTGCGTAGCTATACGCAACGGGTGGCCCCCGGCGGCACCGTCGTGGTGGCCGGCGAGCCGGACGCGCCCGGGGTCCCGCTGCTGGCCGGCCGGCCGCTGGTCGACGGGTCGGCGGCCGCCTACGTATGCCGCGGCTACGTGTGCGACCGCCCGGTGACCACGGAGGGCGAGCTGGCGGCCGCCCTGCGCTGAGCTGAGCTGCTGTTGCGTATCCCTACGCAGTGCAAAGCGCCGCCCACCGCCTCGCTCGCTGCCGTTGCGTATCCCTACGCAGAGCAAAGCGCCGCGATACCGTCCCGCCCGCGACCAGCCGGACCGCTCCCGGCCCCCCGCCGAGTGAGCCGACAGCGCCCGGAGCTACCCCGCAGTAGGGTCGGCGGTAGCGCACGCCGCACACACCGAGCGGCGGAACACAAGGAGGCCCCGCCATGCCCGAGGCAGTGATCGTCGCCGCCGCCCGGTCCCCGATCGGACGAGCGTTCAAGGGTTCGCTGGCCAGCATCCGCCCCGACGACCTGACCGTGCAGCTGGTCAAGGCCGCCCTGGCCCAGGTACCCGAGCTCGACCCGGCCACCATCGACGACCTGATGCTCGGCTGCGGGCTGCCCGGCGGCGAGCAGGGCTTCAACCTGGCCCGCGTCGTCGCGGTGCTGCTCGGCTACGACACGCTGCCCGGCACCACGATCACCCGCTACTGTTCGTCCTCGTTGCAGACCACCCGGATGGCCCTGCATGCGATCAAGGCGGGCGAGGGTGACGCGTTCATCTCTGCCGGCGTCGAGACGGTGTCCCGGTTCGTGAAGGGCAACTCCGACTCGCTGCCCGACACCCACAACCCGCTGTTCGCCGACGCGGAGGCCCGCTCCACGAAGCTGGCCGAGGGCGGCCTCGACTCCTGGACCGACCCGCGTACGGGTGGCGACACCCCCGACGTCTACATCGCGATGGGCCAGACCGCCGAGAACCTCGCACGCGCCAAGGGCGTCAGCCGCGAGGACATGGACCACTTCGGCGTCCGCTCGCAGAACCTGGCGGAGAAGGCCATCGCGAACGGCTTCTTCGCCCGCGAGATCACCCCGGTCACCCTGCCGGACGGCACGGTGGTGGAGAAGGACGACGGCCCACGCGCCGGCGTCACCTATGAGGCCGTCAGCGGGCTCAAGCCGGTGTTCCGCCCGGACGGCTTTGTCACCGCCGGCAACTGCTGCCCGCTCAACGACGGCGCCGCCGCACTCGTGATCATGTCCGACACCAAGGCCCGGGAGCTCGGCATCACGCCGCTGGCCCGGGTCATCTCCACCGGCGTCTCGGGGCTCTCACCGGAGATCATGGGACTCGGCCCGGTCGAGGCGTCGAAGCAGGCGCTGGCCCGCGCTGGCATGACCATCGACGACATCGACCTGGTCGAGATCAACGAGGCGTTCGCCGCGCAGGTGCTGCCCTCCGCGCGTGACCTGGGCATCGACGAGGACAAGCTGAACGTCAACGGCGGCGCGATCGCGCTGGGCCACCCGTTCGGCATGACCGGCGCCCGGATCAC
Source organism: Pseudonocardia sp. (assembly GCA_036497465.1). GTDB lineage: Bacteria > Actinomycetota > Actinomycetes > Mycobacteriales > Pseudonocardiaceae > Pseudonocardia. The sequence continues at coordinate 30,886 of DASXJJ010000018.1, forward strand.
CACCACGCTGCTCAACGGGCTGCGCACGCACGACAAGAGCATCGGGCTGGAGACGATGTGCGTCGGCGGCGGCCAGGGCATGGCCATGGTGCTGGAGCGCCTCAGCTAGTCCGCGACCCGCCGGCCGGCAGCACAGAAACGGCACCGGAAACGAACGCGGCGGGCACCTTCCGAGGAAGGTGCCCGCCGCGTTGCCAACCGGGGAGGGGGGACCCGGTGGTCTGAACCCCGCGCGGCTCAGGCTCGAGCCGCGCGGGGTTTGTCGGTGGACTGTAGAGAGCTGGCTAGTTCTGCCGCATGTAGCTGAGCAGCCGCAGGATCTCCAGGTAGAGCCAGACCAGCGTGGTCATCATGCCGAAGGCGATGTACCAGGACATCCGCGCCGGCGCGCCGGCCCTGATCGCCTTGTCGGCCATGTCGAAGTCCAGCAGCAGGGTGAACGCCGCGATGCCGATCACGACGATGCTGAAGATGATGGCCAGCGGGCCGCCGGAGCGGATGCCGATGCCACCGGTGGTGAAGAAGCTCACC
>DASXJJ010000019.1:0-28505 GCA_036497465.1 Pseudonocardia sp.
AACGCTGGGGCACTGCGGTGTGCTGTTCATGGACGAGGCACCCGAGTTCGGGCCGCACCTGCTGGAGTCACTGCGCACCCCGCTCGAGGAGGGCGAGGTGCGACTGGCCCGGGCCGACGGTTCGGTGCGCTACCCGGCCCGGTTCCAGCTGGTGATGGCGGCCAACCCGTGCCCGTGCGCGCCGGCCCACGACCGCGACTGCCGCTGCCCGTCCACCACCCGCCGGCGGTACCTGGGCCGGCTGTCCGGGCCGCTGCTCGACCGGGTCGACCTGCGGGCCACGCTGAACCCGCTGGTCGCGCTGTCCACCGTCGACCTGGATCCGGGGGAGAGCTCGGCCACCGTGCGGGCCCGGGTGCTCGCCGCCCGCGCGGCCGCCGCGGCCCGCTGGTCGGCCGACGGCTGGCGGAGCAACGCTGAGGTGCCCGGCCCGGTGCTGCGCAGCCGGTTCCGCCTGCCGCGCCCGGTGGTGCGGCCGCTCGACTCCGGGCTGAGCCGGGGCGAGCTGACGGCCCGGGGAGCCGACCGGGCGTTGCGCGTGGCGTGGACCCTTGCCGATCTCGCCGGTCTCGACCGCCCAGACGAGGACCTGGTGCGCCGGGCCATCCAGTTCAAGGAGCAGCGGGCGGCATGAGCACGTTCGGATCGGTCCCCGAGGCACGCGCGTACCTCGCCGCCGTCGCGGAGCCGCCCGCCGCCGCGCTCGGCGCCCTGGTCGACGTGTTCGGCCCGGTGCGGGCGGCCGGGCGGGTGCGCACCGGCGACGTGCCCGACGCGGTGCGCCGGGAGACCGCCGCCCGGCGCCAGCGGGTGTCGGCGGTCGAGGTGCTGCGCGCGACGGAGTCCGCCGGGGCTCGCCTGGTGACGCCGGAGGACTCCGAGTGGCCGGCGGCGGCCTTCGTCGCGTTCGGGCTGGCCGGGTTCCCGCACCTGTGCGCGCCGCTCGCCCTGTGGGTGCGGGGTCCGGCGCGGATGGCCGAGCTCGCCGAGCGCTCGGCGGCGATCGTCGGGGCCCGCGCGGCCACCAGCTACGGCCTGCACGTGGCGGGCTCGCTCGGCTACGGCGTGGCGGACCTGGGCTGCGCGGTGGTGTCCGGCGCCGCGTACGGCATCGACGGCGCTGCGCACCGGGGCGCCCTGGCCGCCGGTGGCACGACGGTGGCCGTGCTGGCCTGCGGGGTCGACCGGGTGTACCCCTCCGGGCACGCGCGGCTGCTGGGTGCGATCGGCGAGCAGGGCGCGGTGCTGAGCGAGTACCCGCCCGGCTCGGTCCCCGCGCGGCACCGTTTTCTGGTGCGCAACCGGCTGATCGCCGGGCTCGCGGCGGGCACCGTGGTGGTGGAGGCGGGCTGGCGCAGCGGGGCTCGCCGGACGGCGTCCGACGCCGGGCTGCTCGGCCGCCCGGTGATGGCCGTTCCCGGACCTGTCACCTCGGCGTTGTCGGCGGGCGCCCACCAACTGCTGCGCGAGCCGGGCACCGTGGCGGTCACCCGGGCGGAGGAGGTGCTGGAGGCGGTGGGCCGCATCGGTGTCGACCTGGCCCCTCCGGGCGGTCCGGTTGCCGAGGACCCCGGTCGGTCGGCCAGCCCTACGATCCGGCGGGTCTACGAGGCCCTGCCCGCCCGCGACTCCTCGGGCCTGGGCGAGCTGTCCGCCGAGTCCGGTCTGCCGCTCGACGTGGTGCGGTCGGCATTGCCCGAGCTGGCGGCGGCCGGACTGGTCGCGCGGACGGGTGGAGGGGCCTGGCGCAGGGTTGCCCGGTCTCCGGGGTGTGGCGATGCTTGACCAGCACGTCCGGGTGCCGCACCGTGCTGACCATGAGCGCGCGCCCCCGGCACGGCCGGCCGAGGGCTCGGGGTACCGGCGAGGCGCGGTCCGGCGAGGCGCGAGCACCGGCCATCGACCACGAGACCCGGATCGCTACCAAGCCGGATGTTGTGCCGCCGGCCGACGATGTGGAGCCGCCTCGGGGCGCGGGGCCGGTTGACGAAGCCGGGACCTGTGCGGGAGCGGGCCGGGCCGGGCCTGACACGGGCCCCGGCACGGGTCGGACCGAGCCTGGCGTGGGTACGGACGGGGTCGGGCGGGCTGGGCCGGCCGAGCCCGGCGCGCAGGCCCCTGGCTTGCCGGACGACCTGGCCTCGGCCCTCGCGGCGTTCCGGAGGCATCTGTCGTTGGAGCGTGCGCTGTCCGCCCACACGGTTCGGGCCTACCTCGGCGACGTCGGTGACCTGTTCCGGATGGTCGCCGACGCCGACGGCTCCCTCGCCGAGCTCAACCTGGCGGCCCTGCGGCGGTGGCTGGCGGTGCAGCGCTCGCGGGGAGCCAGCCGCACCACGCTGGCCCGGCGCGCCTCGGCGGCGCGCGTGTTCACCGCGTGGGCGGTCCGCAGCGGACGGTTGGCCGAAGACCCGGGCCAGCGACTGGCCGCCCCGCGCCCGCACCGGACGCTGCCCACCGTGCTCACCGTCGAGCAGGCCGACGGCATGCTCGCGGCCGCCCAGACCGGGGCGGAGCAGGACGACCCGCTGGCCGTGCGCGACCTGTTGATCCTGGAGCTGCTCTACGCCACCGGGATCCGGGTCTCCGAGCTGTGCGGGCTCGACCTGCATGACGTGGACGACGGCCGGCGCACGCTGCGGGTGCTCGGCAAGGGCGACCGCCAGCGCACGGTCATCTACGGCGTGCCGGCGCAACGCGTGCTTAGCCGGTGGCTCGACGGACCTCGGTCCGAGCTCGCCCGGCCCAGGTCACCCGATGCGCTGCTGCTCGGCGCGCGCGGCGGCCGGCTCGACCCGAGGGCTGCCCGCACGGTGGTCAACGAGGCAGCCGGCGCGGCACCCGGCGGCGCTTCCCTCTCCCCGCACGGGCTGCGGCACAGCGCGGCAACACACCTGCTCGCGGGGGGCGCGGACCTCCGTAGCGTTCAGGAGCTCTTGGGTCACGCTAGGCTCTCCACGACACAGCTGTACACACACGTCACTGTCGAGCGTTTGAAGGCCATTCATGACCAAGCTCACCCTCGAGCATGAACGTCGTGGCGAGCCGCTCCCGGTGGAGCAGTCAGGTCCGGATTCCTCCCGGGACCAGCTGGTGATGCGTTACGCACCGCTCGTGCGCCAGGTGGCCGGGCGCGTCGGGAGCAGGTTGCCGGCGCACGTTGAGTTGGCGGACCTGGTGCAGGCGGGTGTGTTCGGCCTGATGGACGCCATCGAGCGGTTCGAGCCGTCGATGGGGGTCCAGTTCGAGGCGTACGCCTCGCAGCGCATCCGGGGAGCCATCCTCGACGAGCTGCGCGCCCAGGACTGGGTGCCGAGGGTGGTCCGCAACCGCGCGCGGGAGCTGGAGCGGGTACGCGAGGTTCTCGAGGCGCGGCTGCAGCGGGGTGCCACCCAGGCAGAGCTGGCCGACGAGCTCGGGGTCGGCTCGGACGAGGTGCGCTCGATCCTGGAGCAGATCCGGCTGATCTCCATGGAAGCGCTGGACACCTGGGCGGCCGAGCACGGCGGGGCGATCTCCGTAGCCGAGAGGCTGGAGGAGGTGGACTCCGACCCGCTCGTCCAGTGGGAGGCCAAGGAGACCAACCGGCTGCTCGCGCAGAGCCTGACCCGGTTACCGGAGCGCGATCACCAGGTGCTGTTCCTCTACTACGTGCGGAACCTGACCCTCGCCGAGATCGGCCGCCGCCTCGGGGTCACCGAGTCCCGGGTCTGCCAGCTGCGCGCCCGCGCGGTGGCCCGGCTGCGCAACCAGTTCATCGAGCTGACCGGGCTCGAACCGGCCCGACCCTGACCGGCGCCCACCCGAGCTACCTGGCCGAGAGGTCACGACTGCGCAGCGGAGCCGTCATCCCCAGGGCTTGAGCCGGACGTGCGCGGCGCGCACCAGCAGCAGCGGGTCGAGGTACTCGCCGTCGCGGCGGAGCCCCCAGTGCAGGCAGGCCGCCACAGCGCAGCCCCGGTGTCCGGCCGCCACCATCCCGAGCGGCTCGCCGCGGCGCACCCGCTGCCCGGCCCGCACCGCCGCGGCCACCGGCTCGTAGCTGGTGCGCAGTCCTCCGCCGTGGTCGACCGACACGACACCGCGGTCCGCCAGCTGGCCGGCGTAGACCACCGTGCCGTCGCCCGCCGCGTACACCGGTTGCCCAGCCGCGGCCCGCAGGTCCGCACCCCGGTGCCCAGGACCGTACGGGTGGGACGGTGGTTGGAACGCACGGCCGACGGCCGGTGCCGGCCGCAACGGCCAACCGAACCGGCCCCTCGGGCGCTCCTCCTCGCCCGCCGGGCCCACCTCCGCCTCTGCCCGGTTCGCGACCCCACCCTTGACAACGGGCTCGGTCGTGCCCGAGATGACCGGCTCCGCCGGGGGCGGCCTCGCGGTCGGTGAGGGTGTCGACGCCACGGCCTCCGGAGCTCCGGCCCGGTCGGCGGTCACCACGTCGGACGGCGCCACTTCGGATGCCGTGGACGGCCCCGACGACGCCACCCCGGACGCCGTGGACGCCACCCCGGACGCCGTGGACGACGCCGTGGACGGCCCCGGCGAGGACACCCCGGACGCCGCCGCCCCGGCCGCAACCGCGGGCGCGGCCGCCAGGGGAGCGCCCGACAGCAGAATCATCAGCGCGACCCCGAGAACACCTACCGGCATGGCCCCAGGGTGACCGCTCGCCCGGAGCCGGGCCGGGCGCGACCGTCGACCTGTGGACAACGTCGACCCTGTGCACAACCCGAGCGGTGAGCGTCGACCGTGTGCCATCCTCGCCGGACCGGGACCCATGCCACCGACCTCGCGTACGGAACCGCCATGGCACGCGCCTCCCGACGGGCGTCGCCACGATCGGATCCATCCACCGGCCGGATCCACCGGATCCATCGAATCCCCGGCTTGGAACCACCCCGGGCACGCCGCTCGAGATCCCGTGCGGGACCGGGGTCGAGAGCGGGTCAGCCTCCGCCCGGCAACCACCCCGGAGCCGCACCACGTCCAGCCTGGACCCGGGGCCGCCCCCCGGTCGGCCGGGCGTACACTGAGGGAGCGTCTCGTATATCACGGGATGACTTCGCGCGTCCGCGCATCCCGCCGCGGTCCGGCTTGCCGGCCCGGTAACGGTGGGACGGCGTCCGGGCGGTCCCGCCGGCCAGGGGAGCCGGACGGCGGGTACCGGACGACGGCGCGGCGCCAGGGCCGGCACCAACCGGTGCCGCACCAGAACCGCACGCGTCGTCGGGCATCCCCCGGCGGCGCCCAGACGAAAGAGGTTGAGGGCAGGCCATGGCCGTCGTCACCATGAAGCAGTTGCTGGATTCCGGCGTGCACTTCGGGCATCAGACCCGTCGCTGGAACCCGAAGATGAAGCGTTACATCTTCACCGAGCGCAACGGCATCTACATCATCGATCTGCAGCAGACGCTGTCCTACATCGACCGGGCGTACGAGTTCGTCCGGGAGACCGTGGCGCACGGCGGCTCGGTGCTGTTCATCGGCACCAAGAAGCAGGCCCAGGAGGCCATCGCCGAGGAGGCGAAGCGGGTCAACATGCCGTTCGTGAACCAGCGCTGGCTGGGCGGCATGCTCACGAACTTCCAGACCGTGCACAAGAGGCTGCAGCGCCTGAAGGAGCTGGAGTCGATGGAGCAGTCCGGCGGCTTCGAGGGGCGCACCAAGAAGGAAATCTTGATGCTGACCCGCGAGAAGGACAAGCTCGAGCGCACCCTCGGTGGTATCCGCGACATGGCCAAGGTGCCCAGCGCCGTGTGGATCGTGGACACCAAGAAGGAGCACATCGCGGTCGGTGAGGCGCGCAAGCTGAACATCCCGGTCGTGGCGATCCTGGACACCAACTGCGACCCGGACGAGGTCGACTTCCCGATCCCGGGCAACGACGACGCCATCCGGTCGGCCGCGCTGCTGACCAAGGTAATCGCCCGCGCCGCCGCCGACGGCCTGATGGCCCGCTCCGCGCGCGGCCGTGGTGGCGACGGCCAGGAGAAGCCGGAGGCCGGTCCGGCCACCGACGAGCCGCTCGCCGAGTGGGAGCAGGAGCTGCTGGCCGGCGGCTCGGACGGCGCGGCGCTGGGTGGCGCCGCCGAGGCGGGCGACCCGGTCACCGCCGGTGCCACGTCGTCCGGCGGCAGCAACAACGGAACTCCGCAGACCGCCGAGTAGTCCGCGCGCCGACTGCCCGCCCCGGCCTCAGGGGCGGGCAGTCGCGCACCGGTGTTCCGTACCACTCTCACCGACGGCACGAGCAAGGACAGGTAGCACACCACCATGGCGAATTACACGGCCGCTGACGTCAAGCGGCTCCGTGAGCTCACCGGCTCCGGGATGATGGACTGCAAGAAGGCTCTCGAGGAGTCGGACGGCGAGCTCGACAAGGCTGTCGAACTGCTCCGCATCAAGGGAGCCAAGGACGTCGGCAAGCGGGCCGAGCGCGCCACCGCGGCGGGCCTGGTCGTGGCCGACGGTAGCGAGGCCGGCGGCACGATGGTCGAGCTGCTCTGCGAGACCGACTTCGTGGCCAAGAGCGACGACTTCCTGGAGCTGGCGGGCAAGGTGCTGGCCGCAGCCAGCGAGAACACCCCGGCCGACGTCGACGGGCTGCGGTCCACCGCACTCGACGGCGGCACCGTGGACGAGGCCGTGCAGGGGCTGTCCGCCCGCATCGGGGAGAAGCTGCAGGTCGGGCGCTACGCGCACTTCGACGGCCCGGTCGCGGTCTACCTGCACCGCCGCGCCACCGACCTGCCGCCCGCCATCGGCATCCTGGTGTCCTACTCCGGCGACGCCGACGATGCCGCCGAGACCGCGCGCGGCATCGCGATGCACATCGCCGCCGCCCGGCCGCGCTACGTCAGCCGGGACGACGTGCCGGAGGACCTGGTGGCCAACGAGCGCCGCATCGCCGAGGCCACCGCCCGCGAGGAGGGCAAGCCGGAGCAGGCGCTGCCCAGGATCATCGACGGTCGGGTCAACGGCTTCTTCAAGGACGTCGCGCTGCTCGAGCAGGCCTCGGTGCACGACACGAAGAAGACGGTCAAGGCCGCGCTGGCCGAGGCCGGGATCAGCGTCATGAAGTTCGCCCGCTTCGAGGTCGGTCAGGCCTAGCGTGCCGCTCTCCGAGACCAGCGTCATCGACGGTGGCCGCCCCGGGACCTCCGGTGGCGGCTACCGTCGCGTCCTGCTCAAGCTCGGTGGCGAGATGTTCGGCGGCGGGTCCGTCGGCGTCGACCCGACCGTCGTCCAGACGGTGGCCCGCCAGCTCGCCGAGGTGGTGGAGAGCGGTGCGCAGGTCGCCGTCGTCATCGGCGGCGGCAACTTCTTCCGCGGCGCCCAGCTCACCGAGGGCGGCATGGAACGGTCCCGCGCCGACTACATGGGCATGCTGGCCACGGTGATGAACTGCCTCGCGCTGCAGGACTTCCTGGAGCGCGAGCACGGCATCGACACGCGGGTGCAGACCGCGATCACCATGGGCCAGGTCGCCGAGCCGTACATCCCCCGGCGAGCCCAGCGGCACCTGGAGAAGGGCCGAGTGGTGATCTTCGGTGCCGGGGTCGGCATGCCGTACTTCTCCACCGACACCGCCGGGGCACAGCGCGCGCTGGAGATCGGCTGCGACGTGGTGCTGCTCGCCAAGGGAGTCGACGGGGTCTACACCGCCGACCCCAAGACCGACCCGACCGCCGAGATGTTCCACGAAGTCACCCACCGCGAGGTGCTCGAGCGCGGCCTCAAGGTTGCCGACGCCACGGCGTTCAGCCTGTGCATGGACAACCGGATGCCGATCATCGTGTTCAACCTGTTGACCGAGGGCAACATCGGTCGCGCGGTTCGAGGTGAGAGGATCGGGACACTGGTCAGCACCCCCAGGGGCTGACCCCTCCCATAGCAGCACTGGAGCAGCCGTGATCGACGAGACTCTCTTCGAAGCCGAGGAGAAGATGGAGAAGGCCGTCTCGGTCACCCGAGAGGACCTGAACTCCGTGCGCACCGGACGGGCGAACCCCGCCATGTTCTCCCGGGTAGTGGTCGATTACTACGGGGCGCCGACCCCGCTGAACCAGCTCGCCTCGGTGTCCATCCCGGAAGCGCGGATGGCGGTCATCAAGCCGTACGACGCCAGCCAGCTGAAGGCGATGGAGAAGGCGATCCGCGACTCCGACCTCGGCGTGAGCCCGAGCAACGATGGCATGATCATCCGGGTGGTGATTCCCCAGCTGTCCGAGGAGCGCCGGCGCGACCTGGTGAAGGTGGCCAAGGGCAAGGGCGAGGACGGCAAGGTGTCGATCCGCAGCATCCGCCGCAAGGCGATGGAGGAGCTGCACCGGATCGCGAAGGAGGGCGAGGCCAGCGAGGACGACGTGTCCCGGGCCGAGAAGGAGTTGCAGGGCGCCACCGACCGATATGTCACCCAGATCGAAGAACTGGTCAGGAACAAGGAAGCCGACCTCCTCGAGGTGTGAGTGACGTGACGGCCGCCGCGAGTCGCCCGCCCTCCCGGGTGGGCCGCGACCTGCGAGCGGCGATCCTCGTCGGGGTCGGTCTCGGCGTTGTCATCCTGGCCAGCCTGTTCGTGGTCCGCCAGGCGTTCATCGCGGTCGTCGCCGCGTCGCTGGCGGTCGGCACCTGGGAGCTCGCCGGGGCGCTCAGGCGTGGCGGCGACATCCGGGCCGCGCTGATCCCGGTGCTGGTCGGCGGTCAGGCGATCATCTGGGCGGCCTGGCCGTTCGGCGTGGACGGCGTGCTCTGCGCCACCGCGATCACGATGCTGGCCTGCCTGTTCTGGCGGATGCGGCAGGGCCCCGACGGCTACCTGCGCGACGTCAGCGGCTCGCTGTTCACGATCATGTACGTGCCGTTCTGCGGCGCGTTCGCCTCGATGCTGGTCCTGCCACCGGACGGCACCGGCCGGGTGCTCACCTGGATGCTGTGCGTCGTGGCGTCCGACGTCGGCGGATACGCCACCGGGGTGCTCGCCGGTCGGCACCCGATGGCGCCGACGATCAGCCCGAAGAAGTCCTGGGAGGGCTTCGCCGGGTCGCTGCTCGGCGGCGGGCTGGCCGGGGCGGTCTGCGTGGCCGGGCTGCTGCATGGTCACTGGTGGGTGGGTGCCCCGCTGGGCATGCTGCTGGTGGTCACGGCCACCGCCGGTGACCTGATCGAGTCGCTGGTCAAGCGAGACCTGGGCATCAAGGACATGGGTGATCTGCTGCCCGGCCACGGCGGTCTGATGGACCGGTTGGACTCGTTGTTGCCGACGGCCGTGGTGGCCTGGATGCTGCTCAGCCTGTTCGTCCCGGTCAGCTGAGTCCGATGTTCCGGTCCGCGCCCAAGCCGGTGCCGAGCCCGAATATCTGGCACTGGCCGGAGGTCTACGAGCTGGAGAACCGCGCGCAGGACTCCACCGGGCTGCTGTGGGCGGCGTTGCGCGAGGTCGCCGGCTGGGCCGGGGCCGACGTCGTCGACGTGGGCTGCGGCGACGGCTTCCACCTGCCACTGTTCGCGCGGGAGGCCCGCCGGGTGGTCGGTGTGGAGCCGCACCCGCCGCTGGTCCGCCGCGCCCGTACCCGGGTGGCCGCCCTCGCCGGTGTCCGGGTGGTGCAGGCCGGCGCCGAGTCACTGCCGCTGCCGGACGCCTCCGCCGACCTGGTGCACGCCCGGACGGCGTACTTCTTCGGTCCCGGCTGCGAGCCGGGGCTGGCCGAGGCGGAGCGGATCCTGCGGCCCGGTGGCGTGCTCGCGGTCGTCGACCTGGACGCGACCCGGCCCCCGTACGGCGACTGGATGCGCCTCGACCTGCCGCACTACGACCCGGCCGCGGTGGAGCGGTTCTTCGATCGGCAGGGGTTCGCGCTGCGCCGGATGGACACCGAGTGGCGGTTCGCCGACCGCGCCGGCCTGGAGGCGGTGCTCGGCATCGAGTTCTCCGGTCCGACCGCCCGGCGGGCGGTCGCGGCGACCGACGGGCTGACCCTGCCGGTCGGCTACCGGCTGCACACCCGGCGCAAGCCCGAGGGGTTGATCCGTCCCGGGTGACGCGGCGGTCCGTCCGACCAGGGGGCCGCGGTACCGGGGACGACCCGCCGTGCCGGGAGCGCTCCGAGGACGGGCCGCCGTACGGGTCGGCCCGGCCGCCGGTGGGTCAGGACAGGCGCAGGGTGCCGTCGACGGCGCTGACCTTCTTCGCGGCGAGCCCCTTCTTGGCCGGGCCCTCCGTCACGGATCCGTCCGCGGCGCTGAACTCACTGCCGTGGCACGGGCAGCTGATGGTGCCGGCGGCCACCTTGTTCACCAGGCAGCCCTGGTGCGGGCACACCGCCGTGTAGGCCTTGTACGCCCCGGCCGTCGGCTGGGTGACGACGACCTTCTGCGCCTGGAACACCTTGCCGCCGCCGACCGGTACCGCGCTGGCCGGCCCCAACGCCGTGCCGGTGGCCGCGGCGCCGGTGCCGGCTCCCGGGTTCGCCGAGCCGGGCGCGGCCGAGGACGACGCGGAGGCGCCGCCGGCCGGGGCGGCCGAGCTGGCGGGGGACTCCGGTGCGGGGGCGTACGTGGCGCACCCGGCGGCGAGCAGGGCGGCGGATGCGGCGGCCGTGCCACCGCTGGCGAGCGCGGCGCGCCGACTGAGCGCGCCACGCGTCGGATCGGGTTCGGTGCCGGCGGGGATGTCGTGGCTCACGGGAACCTCGTTTCGTGGTGGTGGTCGTGCGTTGTCCGGGGCGCGCGAGGCTACCTCAGAGGTGCACGCCCTTTGCGCTGAAGAGCCACAGCGCCGAGGTGAGCCACAGTGCCGCCAGCAGGGTGAACACAAGTCCGCCGAGCAGCGGTACCGCCCAGCGGGGCGTGCCGGCACGGCTGAGGCACAGCATCTTGGTGGTGAACGCGCCGTAGAACACGCACCCGGCGATCGAGTGCAGCACCACCCGGGTGCTGCCCGACTCGAAGCCCAGCGCGTACAGGCAGTGCACCGCGACCGGCACGCTGACCAGCACGGCGATCCGGCCCGACCACCGGTGCAGCCCGGGCAGCCACGGGGCGTCGGAGCGGTAGAGGGCGAACGCCGACAGCAGCTGCGCGATGCCGAACCCCGCGGCGACCGTCGCCAGCCACGCCTTGACGTATCCGGTGCCGGAGAAGCCGGCGATGTTCACCGCCACGCCGGAGGCGTCGTGCAGCCGGCCGTACACGCCGAGCGCGACCGCCACGACGCCGCCGATCAGCACCGGCACGAGCAGCAGCCGGGCGTGCTCGTCGGCCACCCGCACCGGTGAGGAACGCTGCGCCCTGGCGGCCTGCTCGTCGTAGCCGGGCTCGTCGTAGCCGTCGTCGTAGGTGTCGTAGGCGCGCCCGTCGTAGGCGGCCGTGGGCATGTCGACCGGCGTGGCCTGGTGCGGGATCGCGCTGGTCGGCGCCTGCGACGGGACCTCGTGGAACTCCTCGGTGCCCGCCGGTGGCTCCATGGTGCGGGCGGCGGCGCCGCGCTGACCGAGCTGCAGCGGCGTGGTCGGCGGGTCGGGGTCGCCGCCGGCGACGTAGCCGCCCTGGGGACTGCTCACTTGCCCACCGCCTGGGCCTCGGCCTGGGTATCGGTCGACGTACTCCCGTAGGTCGTGCCCGAGGAGCTGCTCGACGCGGTGCTCGACGCGGTGCTCGACGCGGTGCTCGACCCGCTGCTCGACCCGCTGCTCGACCCGCTGCTCGAGGCGGACGACGCGGGGGACGTCGACTTCGGCCACGCGCCGGGGGCCTTGCCCGGAGGCGCGGCGATGTCCCAGCTCTTGCCGGCGATGCTCACCTCACCGCGCACCTCGCCGTTGGCCAGCGTCGCGGTGAGCGTGTCCGAGCCCTTTCCGCTCAGGGTCAGCTTCGAGCCCTCCGCGGTGCCCTTGAGCCACGACTCCAGGTACTTGCCGTCGCACACGTAGGCCCACGCCTTCCCGTCCTTGACGGCGATCTCGACGCCCGCCTCCTTCGGCGAGCGGCCGACGGTCTTGCCGTTGTAGCTGGCCTTGCCGGGGAACGCCGCGCCCTCGGGCTGGGCGGGCAGCGCGGGCAGCGGCGCGACGGCAGGGGCCTGGCCCGGAGGGGCGGCCAGCCCGCCGGCCAGGGACCGGGCGTTGGCGGCGTTGGAGGCGGCCGCGTTACTCGGCGCCGCCTGGTTCGTTGTGGTCTGCGAGCCCATTGCCAGATCCACGGCCAGCAGCACCAACGCCAGCCCGACGACGGCGAGCAGCGTGAGGGTCGGCCCTCGGTTCCTCATGATCAGATCTCCAGACGCATGGTCGGGGTCCACGCTTAACCCCTCCACACGGAGCCCGGCGCGGATCGGTTCACCGTGAGCCGGAAATTTCCAGCGGCTTTTTTCGCGGCTACCGTGGAGACGTGTTCCGTGAGCCACGGCGACCCTCGCCGCCCCCTCGCCGGCTGCCGCCGACCGTGCCCCAGACGGTGGCCCGGCCGGCCGCCGTCCCCGAGCCCCGCCGCCCGCCCGGGCTGTCGAGGGCCGTTCCGCCGGGCGCCGCGGTCGGCGCGACGGCCGGCGCGCTCTGGTGGGCGGTCGGCACGCTGGCGCTGCCCGTCGGGGTCGGCACGCTCGTCCTCGCGGCCGGGCTGCTCGGCGCCGGCTGGCTGGTGCGCGCGGTCGGGCGCCGGCCGGACGCGATCGCCCGGCTCGCCGTGCTCGGGCAGCGACGGCTGGTCGGGGGGCTCGCGCTGGCGCTGCTGGCCGGCGCCGTGCTGGGCTGGGTGCTGGGCCGGTTCGGGTACGGTGAGCTGTCGGCCCCGGTGGCCGCCATGGTGCTCGGCGCGTATCTCGTTCCGATGGCCGGGCGGTTGGACGTCCGGGGTCTCGTACCGCTGGGGTCCGCCCTGATGGTGCTCGGCGCGGCCGGCGTCCTGCTGGCGCTGCGGTCGGCGGGACAGCTCTACCCGCTGGGCACGGTGGGGTTGGGCGCCGGCGCGCTGTGCTGGCTCGCGGTGGCGGCGCGCGCCGGGCTGCTCCGCAACGCTCGGAACACGATCGGAAGTCGATGAGTACGTTACCCCTGGTCTTCGAGGCGCCCCGGCGTGAGAGGCCGCCGCGCCACCTGGCCGACCTGAGTCCGGCGCAGCGGCGCGAGGCGGTGGCCGAGCTGGGCCTGCCGGCGTTCCGGGCCGACCAGCTCGCCCGGCACTACTTCGGCCGGCTGGAGGCCGACCCGGCCGCGATGACCGACCTGCCCGCCGCGCTGCGCGAGCGCCTGGGCGAGGCTCTGCTGCCACCGCTGGTCACCCCGGTCACCGAGCAGGTCTGCGACGGCGGCGCCACCCGCAAGACCCTGTGGAGGGCGCACGACGGGGTCCGCGCGGAGAGCGTGCTGATGGGATACCCGGACCGCGCCACGGTGTGTGTGTCCAGCCAGGCCGGCTGCGGGATGGCCTGCCCGTTCTGCGCCACCGGCCAGGGCGGCCTGCGGCGCAACATGTCCTGCGCGGAGATCGTCGAGCAGGTGCGGCAGGCCGCGGCGGCCGCGCGGGACGGCGCGCTGGGGGAGCCCACCCGGCTGTCCAACGTGGTGTTCATGGGGATGGGCGAGCCGCTGGCCAACTACCGGCGGGTGGTCGACGCGGTGCGCCGCATCACCGAGCCGGCGCCGGACGGGCTGGGCATCTCGGCGCGCGGGGTGACGGTGTCCACGGTCGGCCTGGTCCCGGCGATCGACCGGCTGACGGGGGAGAACCTGGCCGTCACCCTGGCGGTGTCCCTGCACACCCCGGACGACGAGCTGCGCGACACCCTGGTGCCGGTGAACAACCGGTGGAAGGTCGCCGAGGTGCTGGCCGCCGCGCGCCGCTACGCCGACACCACCGGCCGGCGCGTGTCCATCGAGTACGCGCTGATCCGCGACGTGAACGACCAACCGTGGCGGGCCGACCTGCTGGGCCGGCTGCTGCGCGAGCAGCTGACCACCCGGCTGGTGCACGTGAACCTGATCCCCCTGAACCCGACGCCGGGCAGCGAGTGGGACGCCAGCCCCCGACCGGTGCAGGACGAGTTCGTCGACCGGGTGCGGGCGGCCGGCGTGGCCTGCACGGTGCGCGACACGCGGGGCCGGGAGATCGCGGCCGCCTGCGGGCAGCTCGCGGCCGAGAGCTGACTGGTCGTGGGTGGCGAGCGGGTTCGACGCTGAGTGTCACCGCCCGCCACCCACGGGCCTACAACCGCTCGCCGGACTCCGGGTGGAACAGGTGCAGCGCCGAGTCCGTCGTGTTCAGGGTGATCTTGTCGCCGATCTTCGCCCCGGACTTGCCGGCCGCCCGCACCACGATCGTCTGACTGGGGTCGGTCACCAGGGTGCCGTAGAGGAAGGCGTCGCTACCCAGCTCCTCGACCACGGTGACCTGGGCCGATACCCCCTTGCTGCCGGCGCCGCTGGTCGTCCACTGCTCCGGGCGGATGCCCAGGGTCACGGTGCTCAGCCCGGCGTTGCTGATCGCCGAGCGCTGCTCGCTGGTCAGCGGCACGGTCGCGCCGCCGAGGCTCGCGCCGTCGTCGGCCACCGGCACCTCGAACAGGTTCATCGCCGGGGAGCCGATGAACCCGGCGACGAACGCGTTCTTCGGCCGGTCGTAGAGCTCGGCCGGGGTGGCGAACTGCTGCAGCTCACCCAGCTTGAGCACCGCGACCCGGTCGCCCATGGTCATGGCCTCGACCTGGTCGTGGGTCACGTAGATCGTGGTGACGCCCAGGCGCTGCTGCAGCGCGGCGATCTCGGCCCGGGTGCCCACCCGCATCTTGGCGTCCAGGTTGGACAGCGGCTCGTCCATCAGGAACACCTGCGGCTCGCGCACGATCGCCCGACCCATCGCCACCCGCTGCCGCTGACCACCGGACAGGGCGCGCGGCTTGCGGTCCAGGAACTCGGTCAGCCCCAGGGTCGCCGCCGCCGCCTTGACCTTCTGGTCCTGCTCGGTCTTCGACAGGCCGCGCATCTTCAGCGGGAACGCCATGTTCTCGCCGACCGTCTTGTTCGGGTAGAGCGCGTAGTTCTGGAACACCATGGCGATGTCCCGGTCGCGCGACGGCACGCCGACCATGTTCTTGCCGCCGATCCGGATCGCACCGTCGTTGATGTCCTCGAGCCCGGCCAGCATTCGCAGCGCGGTGGACTTCCCGCAGCCCGACGGGCCGACGAACACCACGAACTCGCCGTCCTCGACGCTCAGGTCCAGCTCATTGACCGCGGGCCTCGCGCCCGGCGTATAGATGCGCGACGCGTGGTCGTAGACGACCTCAGCCACGGTTCCACCTCATTCCTCGTGCGATGTGACGGTTCACTGCACTGCTCCCGTGACTGCTGGCGTGCCGGCTCACTTGACGGCACCGAAGGACAGGCCCTGCACCAGCTTGTTCTGCGCGATCCAGCCGCAGATGACCACCGGCAGCGCGGCGAGCGTCGCCGCCGCGCAGAGCTTGGCGAAGTACAGGCCCTCGCTGGTGATGAAGCTGACCAGGAAGACCGGCACGGTTCCGGCCTGGGCGGCGGTCAGGTTCACCGCGATGAAGAACTCGTTCCAGGCGAAGATCACGCAGATCAGCGCGGTGGCCGCGATGCCGGGGGAGACCACCGGCAGCACCACCTCGCGCATCGTGCGCCAGACCGAGGCCCCGTCGATGCTGGCCGCCTCCAGCAGCGCGCCCGGAACCTCCAGGAAGAACGAGCGCATCATCCACACCGCGATCGGCAGGTTCATCGCGGTGTAGAGCACGACCAGGGTCCAGATGTTGTCGACCGCGTGCAGCTCGTTGACCACCACGTAGATCGGCACGATGGCCGCCACGATCGGCAGCATCTTGGTGCTGATGAAGAAGAACAGCACGTCCTTGGTCTTCTCCACCGGCCGCAGCGACACCGCGAACGCGGCGGGCACGGCCAGCAGCAGCACCAGCAGGGTGGACACCACGGTGGCGAACAGCGAGTTCAGCAGTGCCGGGCCGGCACCGGAGGCGAGGACCTCCTTGAACTGCTCCAGGGTCGGCGTGAAGAACAGCTTCGGCGGGTTGGTGTAGGCGTCGTTCTCCTGCTTGAACGCCGTGAGCACCATCCAGAACACCGGGAAGAAGAACACGATGCCCACCACCCACGACACGATCGCCATGATCACGTTGCCGGTGGAGCGCTTGCTCGGCGCGGATGCCGTGTGGCTGGTGGCCGGGGCCGACGCCGCCGGTGGGGTCGTCGTCGAGGTACTCATCAGGCTGACGCCTCGTTTCCGCTGAAGGTCCGGAAGATCAGCCGGAGCGCGAAGATGGAGACGATCGTGGTCAGGATGGCCACCACCACGCCCATCGCGGCCGACTGGCCGATGTCGAAGCCGAGGAATGCCCGCTGGTAGATGTAGAAGGGCAGGTTCGAGCTGGCGATGCCCGGGCCGCCCTGGGTCATCATGTAGATCGTGTCGAAAGTGTTGATCAGGTAGATCGTGCCGAGCACGACGCCCAGCTCGATGAACCGGCGCAGGTGCGGAATGGTGATCTCACGGAAGATGCCGAAGTTGCTCGCCCCGTCCACCCCGGCCGCCTCCAGCACGTCGGTCGGTTGGCTCTGCAGCCCGGCGAGGATCAGCAGCATCATGAACGGCGTCCACTGCCAGACGATCGCCATCATCACCGCGAGCAGCGGGAACGACGAGATCCAGTCGGTCTGCCCGACGCCGAGCGGGGCCAGCACGAAGTTGACCAGGCCGTACGTCGGGTCGAGCAGCGTCGTCTTCCACAGCAGCGCGGCCGCCACCGGCGTGATCAGGAACGGCGTGATCAGCAGCGTGCGGACCACCGCCCGGCCGGGGAACGCCCGGTTGAGCATCAGCGCCAGCAGCAGGCCGAGCGCCACCGCGATCAGCACCGCGCCCACCGTGAGCACGATGGTGTTCAGGGTGACCCGGCGGAACTGGCTGTCGCTGAACACCTCGATGTAGTTGTCCAACCCGACGAAGTGCCGGGAGCCCGGCCGCACCAGGTTCCAGGACTGCAGCGAGTAGAAGATCGTCACGATGAACGGCAACTGGGTGATGACGAAGGTGAAGACCAGTGCCGGCAGCAGCGGGAACCGCCGGGTCCAGCCGTCGGCCCTCGACCCGGGACCGCTCTGCGGCCGCGCGGGCTTCTTCGGAGTGGTCGCCGCCTCGATGGTCGTGGTCATTTCTGCACGCCCCCCTTGTACGTGTCACCGACGATCTGGGCGTACTTCTGCGACTCCTCGAGGGCGTCCGGCACGCTCGTCTGCCCGGCGATGGCCGCGCTGACCTGCTGGCTCACCCGGGTGCCCATGTCCTGGAACTCGGGGATGGCCACGAACTGGATGCCGGTGTAGGGCACGGGCATCAGCGTGGGTTTCTTCTCGTCGGCGTTGTTCATCGCGTCCAGCGTGGGCTGCAGGTACGGCGCCGCGGCCTGCTGGTACTCCGGGATCTGGTAGGTGGACGCCCGCGAGCCGGGCGGGACGTGCGACCAGCCCTTCTGGGTGCCGACCAGGTGCATGTACTCCTTGG
Source organism: Pseudonocardia sp. (assembly GCA_036497465.1). GTDB lineage: Bacteria > Actinomycetota > Actinomycetes > Mycobacteriales > Pseudonocardiaceae > Pseudonocardia. Next base: position 17,536 of record DASXJJ010000019.1, read on the forward strand.
AGGTCATCCAGGACATGAACTGCCAGGCCTCGGCGTGGTTCGGCGAGGTCTTCGGCATGGCCAGGGACCAGGCGTACAGCCAACCGGAGTGCGCCGTCCTCTCGATGGGCGCGGGCACGTAGCCGACCTTGCCCACCACCTTGCTCTGGCTCGGGTCCTCCAGCGCGGTGACGACCGAGGTCGCGTCGTACCACATGGCCACGTTGCCCTGGCCGAACAGCGTCGCGCACTCGCCGAAGCTGGACACCGCCGGGCCGGGCTCGCCGTAGTCGCGCACCAGGTCGACGTAGAACTGCACCGCCTCGCGCGTCGCCGGCGAGTTGAGCTGCGCGTCCCAGTTCAGGTTGAACCAGCTGCCACCGAAGGTGTTGATCACCGTGTCGAGCGGGGCCAGTACCTCGCCCCAGCCGGGCAGGCCGCGCAGGCAGATGCCGGCCATGCCGGTCTTCTTGTTGTCCAACCTGGCCGCGAAGTCGCGCACCTGGTGCCATGTCGGGTGCTCGGGCATGGTCAGCCCGGCCTGCTGGAACAGGTCCTTGCGGTAGGCCAGGAAGGACGACTCGCCGTAGAACGGGACGGAGTACAGGTGCCCCTGGTAGGACAGCGCGTCGCGGACCTGGGGCAGGAAGTCGTTCGGATCGTAGCCGGGGGTGGCGTCGGCCAGCGGCTGCAGGTCGACCAGCCAGCCGTTCGCGGCCCACTGCGGCGTCTCGTAGTTGCTGATCATCACCACGTCGAACTCGGTGCCGCCGGTGGCCACCGACGCGGTGATCTTGGCGCGCGCCTGGTTCTCGGACAGGCTCACGAACCGCATGTGGATGCCCGGGTGGGTCTTCTCGAACTCGGGGACCAGGTCGATCGCGTCAGTCATCTGCGAGTTGGACACGATCGCCACGGTGACCGTCTTGCCGGCCCCGCCGGTGCCGAGCGAGCCGGCGCCGGCGCAGCCGGCGAGCAGTAGGGAGGGGACGAACAGCAGGAGCACGAGCAACCCGGGCCACGGGCGGCGTCGGTGCTTCGTGCCGGGTGGACGCGGTTGTCGCGCAGGGGCCACGGTGCCCTCCAGAGGGTCGACGCTGGCTGCCTCGCCGGACGAGGTGACGTGTCCTGAGTCACAGCACGACGTAAGATACGTGTAGGGTAAACGCTTACGCAACCGCTTGCGCATTGATTGTTGTGATTCACGTCATACTCACACCGTCGGTCGCGACCCGGAGGTGACCCATCGCAACGATGGCCGATGTGGCGCGCCTCGCCGGCGTGTCGGTGGCCACCGTCTCGCACGTGCTGAACGGCACCCGGGCCGTCCGTCCCAGCACCCGAGATCTGGTGATGGACGCGGTGGCCCGCGCCAACTACACGCCCAACACGGTGGCCCGGTCGCTGGCCACCGCGCGCACCACGACGATCGGGCTGGCGCTGTCGGCGATCTCCAACCCGTACTTCGGAGACCTGCTGCGGTCGATCGAGAACACCGCCGCGGCGGCCGGCTACACGCTGCTGCTCGCCGATCCGAAGGAGGAGCCGGACCACGAGCTGACCGTGGTGCACCGGCTGCTCGACCGCCGGGTGGACGGGCTGGTGCTGGCACCGTCCGGTCAGCCCGCGCCGGTGCTGCACCGGCTCGCCGAACTGCGGGTGCCGACCGTCCTGGTGGACCGCGTGATCGACGCCGGGCTGGACCAGGTCGGCTCGGAGAACGTCGGGCCGGTCGCCGAACTGGTCGCGCACCTCGCCGGGCACGGGCACCGGCGGATCGCGCTGGTCGCCGGGCACCGGGGGCTGGCCACGACCGTGGAGCGGCGGGAGGGCTACCTGCTGGGCATGCGCCGGTCCGGGTTGGCGGTCGAGCCAGACCTGGTGGTGGACGGCAACTCGGAGACCGAGCCGGCGCGGCTGGCCGTGCACCGGCTGCTCGCGCTGCCCCGACCTCCTACGGCGATCATCGCGGCGAACAACTCGATGACCATCGGCACCCTCGCCGCGCTGCGCGAGGCCAAGGTGGGGGTGCCCGGCGAGATGGCGATGGCCGGGTTCGACGACTTCCCGTGGGCGGAGCTGTTCAGCCCCGGGCTGACCGCCATCGCCCAGCCGTTCGCCGAGATGGGCCGCAGGGCGATCGAGCTGCTGCTGGCCCGGATGGCCGATCCCGCCGCGCCGCCGGTCACCGTGCGCCTGCCCCCGAAGCTGGTCGTCCGCGACTCGTGCGGCTGCGACTGAGCGCGGTCGGCCGGACCGGCCCGGCCGCGCCCGGCTGACGCCTCCGGCCCGGCGGTGGCCCGGATATGCCGTTCATGGACAGCGGAGGTCATGGGCGGACGCCGAGTCGTCGGCGGACCGGGCGTGGACCTACGCCGAGCCGGGACCGGGCCAACGCGGGCTCCCGGCCGCCTCCAGGCAGGCCTGAACACCGATCCGGCGGCCTGGGCTGCCCGGCGGGGACGGGCCCGCGCCGGCCGGCTACCCGGCGACCCGGGCGCGGGACCGCCGGTTGGCCGGGAGCAGCCGCGAGCCGAGGATCGGGATGACCGCCCAGCAGGCGAACGCCCACGGCCCGACCAGGGCGAACAGCGGGACGGACACGGCGAATGCGGCCGCGGCCAGCAGCGACGACTGCGCACCCCGGCGGGCGATCGCGTCCGGGATGCCCGGGCGCAGCAGCCGGTGGCGGACCAGCGTCCAGCCGAGGACGGCGAACACCGTGGACTGCAGAGCCTGCGTGCCGGCGTACATGCCGAACCTGATCAGCGTCAGCTCGTCCCCGCCGAGCAGCCTGGTCATGAACGGGGTGATCACGATCAGCAGCAGCCAGACCAGGTTGAGGACGACCACGCGCCCGTCCAGCCGGGACACGTACCGGAACATCGCGTTGTGGTGCACCCAGTGCAGCGCGATCACCGCGAAGCTGATCACGAACGAGGTGTACTCCGGGGCGTTCGCGGCCAGCGAGGCCAGGAACGCCGCCTGGTCGCGGCCGGCCGGGAGCGGCAGGTCGATGGCGAGCAGGGTGATCGCGATCGCCACGACGGCGTCGGAGAAGAAGACCAGCCGCTCGGCCGCGAGGGTCTCGATCTCGGCGCGGACGCCGGCCTCGAGGGCGAGGTCGGTCTCCAGGTCGGTCTCCACGGAATCACCCGGGTGGTCGCCGGCCACGTGCGTCTCCTCGTCCGTCGAGCCGCCGGGCCGCGACCGGTCCGGCCTCAGTGGGCCGCCGCCGCGGGCGCCGCCGCGATGGCGGGTCGGCGTTCGGCGGGCCCCCGGTAGCGCAGGGCCAGCAGCGCGAAGCCGATCAACGGGATCAGGATGTCGGAGTAGAAGATCACCCCGGCGTTGCCCGGCGCGAAGTTGCCGGTCGCGATCATCTGGTGGACGTGCCCGGCGGCGGCGCCCCACAGGAACAGCGCAGGCCCGAGGACGGCTGCCAAGCGGACACCGGGGTAGTCCCGGAAGGCGACGAAACCGACGGCGGCGAATCCGAGGCTGGCGAAGCCGACCTCCGCCTGGAAGGGGCTGTCCGCCCATCCGATGAAGAATGCCGCGAGCTTGCCGAAGAACACGTGGAACACGAAGTTGTAGAGGAACGAAACGCCGATCGAGAACAGCAGGAAATGCGCGAGGAAGACCTCGCGCCACCCGCCCGGCCGGTGCGAACCCCGCTTGAGCAGCAGCGAGACCGAGGCGGTGATCAGCCCGAGGACGAAGAACGTCAGCGTGAAGTTTCCGAGCACGAACTCGATGACCATTGACGACCCCACCCGTATGCCCGCCACCGACCGGTTTGCATCCCGTCGGCGGGACAGTGGAATCCGGCTGGACCGGGAAGTCTGCCACAACGGCGGTGCGTCGAGAAGGCCCGAGATCGCGGTCACCGCTTCCCTCCCGAACCGGTTCCCTCCGGCCGTTCGCGGACCGATACTCGGACCATGACGGACCGTGCGCTGGTGGCCGGAGTGGACTCGTCGACCCAGGCGACCAAGATCGTCGTGGTGGACGCGGAGACCGGCGAGGTACGCGGCGAGGGCCGGGCCGCGCACCCGCCGGGTACCGAGATCGACCCCGGCGCGTGGTGGACCGCGTTCGGCGAGGCGGCCGCCGGCGGGGTGCTGGACGGCGTCCGGGCCGTCTCGGTGGCCGGCCAGCAGCACGGCATGGTGCTGCTCGACGGCGCGGGTGAGCCGGTGCGCGACGCCCTGCTCTGGAACGACACCCGCTCTGCGGGGGCGGCCCGCGACCTGATCGACGAGCTGGGCGGCCCCGCGAAGTGGGCGGGCGAGGTCGGAACCGTCCCGGTCGCCAGCATCACCGCCACCAAGCTGCGCTGGACAGCGCGGGCCGAACCCGAGGTCGCCGCCCGGGCCCGGCGGGTCATGCTGCCGCACGACTGGCTGACCTGGCGGCTGGCCGGCCGCCCGGCCGAGGCGGTGACCGACAGGGGCGAGGCCTCCGGCACCGGGTACTGGTCGACGGTCAGCGGGCAGTACCGGCCCGACCTGCTGCGGATGGCCTTCGGGCGCGACCTGGAGGTGCCCCGGGTGTGCGAGCCGGGGGAGCGGGCGGGGACCGCCGACGCCGATGTCACCGGGCTGGCAGCCGGGACGCTGCTCGGCGCGGGGACCGGCGACAACATGGGCGCCGCGCTCGGGGCGGGCGCCGAGCCGGGCGACGTGCTGGTGTCCATCGGCACCAGCGGCACGGTGTTCGCCGCGCACGACCGGCCGACCGCCGACCCCAGCGGGGCGGTGGCCGGGTTCGCCGACGCGGCCGGCGGGTTCCTGCCGCTGGTGGCCACGCTCAACGCCGCCCGGGTGCTGCGCGCGGGGGCCGACCTGCTCGGCGTGGACCTGGGCGAGCTGGACCGGCTGGCGCTGGCCGCCGATCCGGGTGCGGGCGGGCTGGTGCTGCTGCCCTACCTGGAGGGCGAGCGCACCCCGAACCGGCCCACGGCCCGCGGCCTGGTCGCCGGGGTGACCGGGGCGAACGCCACCCCCGCCAACCTGGCCAGGGCCGTCGTGGAGGGCATGCTCTGCGGCCTGGCCGACGGGCTGGACGCGCTGGTGGCGCAGGGTGTGCCGGTGCGCCGGGTGCTGCTGCTCGGTGGCGGCAGCCGCTCGGCGGCGGTGCGCGAGCTCGCGCCGTGGGTGTTCGGCGTGCCGGTCACCCTGCTCGCGCCGGCCGAGTACGTGGCGCTCGGCGCGGCCCGGCAGGCGGCCTGGGCGCTGACCGGCGGGGCGCCGAGCTGGCCGCGCCCCGAGGAGGCCAGCAGCGACCTGCCGGAGGGCGCGGCGGAGGCGGCCTCGGCGGTGCGCGCCGCGTACGGCACGGTCCGGGACGCCTCGGTCTGAGTCCCTGGCCGGTGCCGGTGCCGGTGCCGATGCCAGTGCGCGTTCCGCCGCCCGCGGGTCCGTAGGGTCCGCCGGGAGGAGGACGCCGATGCCGATGCTGCGCCTGGCCGGGCTGGACATCCACCACGAGTCGGCGGGCTCCGGGCCGGCGCTGGTGCTGGTGCACGGGTCCTGGGACGACCTGCACACCTGGGACGCGGTGCGCCCGCACCTGGAGCGGGCGTTCACCGTCGTCCGGTACGACCGGCGGGGTCACGGCCGCAGCGGCTGCCCGCCCGGGCAGGGCCGCATCAGCCAGGACGTCGACGACCTGGCCGAGGTCGTCTCCCGGGTCGCGGCCGGGCCGGCGTTCCTGCTGGGCCACTCGTACGGGGCGTCGGTGGCGCTGCTGCTCGGGGCGCGGCGGCCGGAGCTGGTCCGGGCGCTGGTGCTGCACGAGCCGCCACTGTACGGGCTGCTCGCCGGCACCCCCGACGAGCGGCACGCCACCGACGTCGCGGCCCGGATGGCCGCGGTGGCCACGCTGCTCGCCGAGGGGGAGGTCGAGGAGGGGGCGCGGCGGTTCGTCGAGGAGGTGGCGTACGGCCCCGGCGGGTGGGAGACGCTGCTGGACGACGCCGGGCGCGCGCGGTTCCTGCGGCACGCCGACACCTGGCTGGACCAGTCCCGCGACCCCGAGCGGCTCCGCCCGGACCCACAGCAGCTCGCCGGGGTGCGGGTCCCGGTGCTGCTCACCGCCGGGGGCGACGGGCTGCCCTGGTACCGGGGCGCGGTGCGGGCGGTACACGCCGCGGTGCCCGGATCGACCGTCGCCACGGTGGCCGGCGCGGCCCACGGGGCGCTGTGGACCCACCCGGAACGGCTGGCCGGGCTGGCCGCGGAGCACTTCGCCGGGGTGGCGGCGGAGCGCCCGGTCCCGGGGCCCGGGTCTCCGCCGGCTGGGCCGGTCGCGGCCACCGGAGCGCCGGCGGACCGGACGCGGGGCCGGGCACCGGAACCGTCAGGGGGACACGGCGGATAAGCCGTCCCCGCCGGCCGCCCGGACCGGGGAGACTGGGCCGATGCGTCTGCCCGTGATGCCACCCGTGTCGCCGATGCTGGCCAAGCCGGTCGGCGACATCCCCGCCGGCCAGCTCTACGAGCCGAAGTGGGACGGCTTCCGCTCGATCATCTTCCGGGACGGGGAGGACGTGGAGATCGGCAGCCGCAACGAGCGGCCGATGACCCGCTACTTCCCGGAGGTGGTGGCGGCGGTGCGGGCCAACTTCCCGGACCGGGCGGTCATCGACGGGGAGATCGTGGTGGCCGACACCGGGCGCAACACCCTCGACTTCGAGGCGCTGCAGCAGCGCATCCACCCCGCCGCCAGCCGGGTCACGCTGCTCGCCGAGCAGACCCCGGCCAGCTTCGTCGCGTTCGACCTGCTCGCGCTGGGCGACGAGGACCTGACCGGCCGGCCGTTCGCCGAGCGGCGGGAGCGGCTGGAGGACGCGCTGGCCAAGGCCGAGCCGCCGGTCCATCTCACCCCGCTGACCCGCGACGTCGACACCGCGCGCGACTGGTTCCGGCGGTTCGAGGGCGCCGGGCTGGACGGGCTGATCGCCAAGCGCGCCGACCTGCCCTACCAGCCGGACAAGCGGGTGATGAGCAAGATCAAGCACGAGCGGACCTGCGACTGCGTGGTGGCCGGCTTCCGGGTGCACAAGTCCGGCCCGGACGCGATCGGCTCGCTGCTGCTCGGGCTGCACGACGAGCGCGGCGTGCTGAACTCGGTCGGGGTGATCGGCGCCTTCCCGATGGCCCGCCGCCGCGAGCTGTTCGCCGAGCTGCAGCCGCTGGTCACCGAGTTCGAGGGCCACCCGTGGAACTGGGCGGCGCACGAGCAGGGCGAGCGCACCCCGCGCAAGAACGAGACGAGCCGGTGGAACGCGGGCAAGGACCTGTCGTTCACCCCGCTGCGCCCGGAGCGGGTGGTCGAGGTGCGCTACGACTACATGGAGGGCGCGCGGTTCCGGCACACCGCCCAGTTCGTGCGCTGGCGGCCGGACCGCGAGCCGGGTTCGTGCACCTACGCGCAGCTGGAGCGCCCGGTGCGGTTCGACCTCGCGGACGTGCTGAGCAGCGGCTGACCCGCACGGCCGGGCGCGCCCGGTGGACCCTCACCCGTTCGGGGTGCATGCTGATCACGTGACCCGGGACCACCTCCAGCGGGAACGGCCGATCGCCTGGTGGCTGCGGCACGTCGAGGGCCTGCTCGAGGTGTCCTTCGAGCGGGCGCTGGAGCGCGAGGGCATCGCCCGGCCGCACTGGCAGGTGCTCAACGTGGTCGCCGGAGGAGCGGGCAGCGTGTCCTCGGTGCTGGCCGCGATCGCCCGGCACGACGGCGGCGGCAACGTGGGCGGGCCGTCGGGTGCCCCGGCGCGGGGCGGCGCCGACACCCGCGCCGCGGTGGACCAGCTGGTGGCCACGGGGTGGCTGCACGCCAGGGGCGAGCAGCTGGCGCTGACCCCGGGCGGCGAGACCGCGCGGGAACGGCTGAGCACCGCGGTCCGGGCCAACCAGGAGCGCTCCACCTCGGGCGTCGACGCCGAGCGCTACCGGGTCACCGTGGAGACGCTGCGGATCATGGCGCGCAACCTCAGTGAACCCGGCCGGCCCGGCTGACCCGGCCCGACCCCGGCTGACCCGGCCCGGCCCGGCTAACCGGCGTCCGGCTCCGGCGGCGTGCCGGCGCCGTCCCGCTCGTCGCGGTCGGCCCAGGCCAGCAGCTCGTCCAGGGCGTATCCGGCGTCGTCGATCCCGGCGTGCAGGTCGCCCAGCTCGGCGAACCGGGCGGGCATCGTGGCGATGGTGAAGTCGCCCGGCTCGGCGTCCGGCACCTCCGCCCAGGTGACCGGCGCGGACACCACCGCCTCGGGCACCCCGCGCACCGAGTAGGCGCAGCGGATCGTGTGGTCGCGGGTGTTCTGGTTGAAGTCGACGAACACCGAGGCGGGGTCGCGGTCCTTGCGCCACCAGGTGAGGTCGACCAGCTCGCAGCGCCGCTCGACCTCCCTGGCGAACGCGAGCGCCGCGCGCCGCACGTCCGGGAACCCCCACCTCGGCTCGATCCGCACGTAGACGTGCAGCCCGGAGCCGCCGGAGGTCTTCGGCCAGCCCACCGCACCCAGCTCGTCGAGCACCTCGCGCGCCACGGCCGCCACCCGGCGGACGTCGGCGTAGGACGCGCCCGGCATCGGGTCGAGGTCGATCCGCCACTCGTCGGGCTTCTCCACGTCGGCCCGGCGGGAGTTCCACGGGTGGAACTCGACGGTGGACATCTGCACCGCCCAGATCACCTCGGCGGGGTGCTGGACGCACAACTCGTCGGCGTGCCGGTTGTACCGGGGGAAGTGCACCCGCACCGTGCGCACCCAGTCCGGTGCACCCCGGGGCAGCCGTTTCTGGTGCACCTTCTCGCCGGTCACGCCGGTGGGGAAGCGGTGCAGCATGCACGGCCGGTCGCGCAACGCGCGCACCACGCCGTCGGACACCGACAGGTAGTAGCGCGCCAGGTCGAGCTTGGTCTCGCCCCGGGCCGGGAAGTACACCCGGTCGGGGTTGCTGATCCGGACCGTCAGGTCCTCGACCTGGAGCTCGACCGCGTCCGCCACCGGCTCGGGAGGTGCGCGCTCAGCGCCGCCAGGAGCGGCGGGCCTTCATCTGGTGCCGGATCAGCCCCGCCGCCATCACCAGGGCGGTGCCGATCAGCCAGACGTCCTCGACGCGCCCCTGGTGATTGCCGAACAGCATCAGCAGGATGAAGATCGTCGAGACCCAGCCGGCGATGACCATGCCGCGCGGGAAGCCGCCGTGCCAGCCCCAGGCGGCCGACGGCTCGTCCTCGGGGTCGACGGTCGTCGCCGGGACATGCCCGTTCCGCTTGGCCACGTCCTGCCCGGTGCCCGCCACCACGCCTCCCGCAGTTCATCCACGATCTCGGTGATGCTCATGGTGTCACACCACCGGCCCGCGGACCCGTCCGGGACACTGTGACGTGATGACTACCCGCGGCGTGCTCCTGCTCGGCTCCACCGGCTCGATCGGCACCCAGGCCCTGGACGTCATCCGGGACCGGACGGACCGGTTCCGGGTGACCGGCCTGGCCGCCGGCGGCACCACCGACGCCGGGCTGTCCCTGCTGGCCCGCCAGGCCGCCGAGACCGGGGCGCCGCTGGTGGCGGTGGCCGAGCCGGGCGCCGCCGAGCCGCTGCGCGCCGCGTTGCGCGAGGCCGGCGCGCTTGCCCGGGTGCTGGCCGGCCCGGACGCCATGCTCGAGCTGATCGACTCGGCGCCGTCCGACGTGGTGCTCAACGGGATCACCGGCTCGCGCGGGCTGCGGCCCACCCTGGCGGCGCTGGAGACCGGGGCGACCCTGGCGCTGGCCAACAAGGAGTCCCTGGTCGCCGGGGGACCGCTGGTCACCAGGGCGGCGAAGCCCGGCCAGATCGTGCCGGTCGACTCGGAGCACTCGGCGCTGGCCCAGTGCCTGCGCGGCGGCCGCGCGGACGAGGTGGCGGCGCTGGTGCTCACCGCGTCCGGCGGGCCGTTCCGCGGCCGGCGGCGCGCCGACCTGGAGCACGTGGGCCTTGACGAGGCGCTCAAGCACCCCACCTGGGACATGGGGCCGGTGGTCACCATCAACTCGGCCACCCTGGTCAACAAGGGGCTGGAGCTGATCGAGGCGCACCTGCTGTTCGACGTGCCCTACGACCGGATCGAGGTGGTGGTGCACCCGCAGTCGGTGATCCACTCGATGGTGACCTTCGTCGACGGGTCCACGATCGCCCAGGCCAGCCCGCCGGACATGCGGTTGCCTATCGCGCTGGCGCTGGCCTGGCCGGACCGGGTCGCCGGGGCCGCTCCGGCGTGCGACTTCGCCACCCCGGCGAGCTGGACGTTCGAGCCGCTGGACGACGCGGCGTTCCCCGGGGTGGCGCTGGCCAGGGCGGCCGGCGCGGCCGGCGGGTGCGTGCCGGCGGCGTTCAACGCGGCCAACGAGGAGGCGGTGGCCGCGTTCGTGGCCGGGAAGATCCGGTTCACCGACATCACCGAGGTGGTGGGCGATGTGGTCGGGAGCCCGCACGGATGTAACACCGACCCCGCTACCGTTGATGACGTAGTAGCGGCCGAGAGCTGGGCACGAACCCGTGCCGGTGAGCTGGTGGCGGCCGCGGTGGCGAGAGGATCCGGCGGGTGAGCTTCGGTCTGGGAGTCGTGCTGTTCGCGGTGGCGATCGGCGTCTCGGTGGCCCTGCACGAGGCCGGGCACATGTGGACGGCGAAGGCCTTCGGGATGAAGGTCCGCCGGTACTACATCGGGTTCGGGCCGAAAATCTTCTCGTTCCGGCGGGGAGAGACCGAGTACGGCATGAAGTGGCTGCCGTTCGGCGGCTTCTGCGACATCGCCGGGATGACCGCGCTCGACCCGGTCACCGTCGACGAGGCGCCGAGGGCGTTCTTCCGGCGGGCCACCTGGAAGCGCGTGGTGGTGCTGTCCGCCGGTTCGGCGATGCACTTCACCATCGGCATCCTGCTGATCTACGTGCTGGCGGTGTCCGGGATGCTGCCGTCGACCAGCACGGCCGCC
>DASXJJ010000020.1:0-1889 GCA_036497465.1 Pseudonocardia sp.
GATCTTCACGCCGAGCTCCAAGGCGCCGGCGGGCCAGCACGACGAGGCGATCACCTTCGACGACGTGGTCGCGCTGCTCGGCGCCGACACCGCCGCCCAACTCCGGGACGCCACCCTCGAGCTCTACCGGCGCGGGGCCACCCTGGCGGCGGCCAACGGGATCCTGATGGCGGACACCAAGTTCGAGTTCGGCCGCGACGCCGCCGGCGCGCTGGTACTGGGCGACGAGATCTTCACCTCCGACTCGTCCCGGTACTGGCCGACCGACGACTGGGAACCCGGCCGCCCGCAGCGCTCGTTCGACAAGCAGATCGTGCGGGACTGGGCGGCCGGCACCGGCTGGGACAAGACCGCACCCGGCCCCGCGGTGCCGGCCGAGGTCGTCGAGCTGGCCCGCTCCCGCTACATCGAGCTCTACCAGCGGATCACCGGCCAGCACTGGGGTTCCTGACTCCTGAGTGGCGAGTGGTCCCGCGGGACCACTCGCACTCACGGGTTCACCGCACTCATGGCTTCACAGCACTGTCACGCCAGCGCCACACCGAGGTCAGCCAGCCGTCATGCCGGTGCGGCGCAATGGAGCATGTGACATCACTGATCGTGTCGCTATCCGGGCTTTCCGAGCGGAACCTGCCCGCCTGTGTCGAATTCGCCGCCGAGCTGGACTCGCGCCTGGTGCCGGCGTCCTGGCTGCTCCCGCCCCGACCCCGGGACGGCCGGCACCTTCCGGACGCCCCGGTGATCGGCTGGCTGCGCGGCCGGATCGGAGCGGGCGACGCGTTGGTGTTGCACGGGTTCGACCACTCCGTGACGCCCGGCGGGCGGGCGTCACTCGGCCGGCGCGCCGAGTTCGCGGCGCTGCCCAGCCATGAGGCCACGCTGCGGCTGATCGCGGCCACCCGGACCATGGATGATCTCGGACTGCACTCGGACGTGTTCGCCCCGCCTCGCTGGCTGGCCTCCGCCGGCACCATCGTCGCACTGCGCCGCCGAGGGTTTCGGGTGTGCGCGGACGGCTCCGGCGTGCGCCTGCTGGACCGGCATGCCCCCCGGGACCGGATGCTGCGCGGCCGGGTACTGAGCACCGGCGGGGCGCTCACCGCGAGCGGCGTACTCGGCAGTGGGGTGCTCGGCGGTGGGGTACTCGGCAGTGGAGTGCTCGGGGGTGGCGTGCGTGGCGGGATGCTCGGCAGCGGGATGCTCGGCGGTGGGGTGCTCGGGACCGGTGGCGCTCTCGAGACCGGCGGAAGCCGTGGGACCGGCGGCGTACTCGGGACCGGCGGCGGACGGGGTTCCGGCACCGCGCTCGGCAGTGCCGGGGTGCCCCCGGAGGCCACCGAAGCTTGGCGGCACCGCTCGCTGGTCGCCTCGGTGGCCCGGCTCGCCCGGCGAGGCGGACTGGTCCGGATCGCCGCGGACGCCGCCGAGCTGAGCCGACCGGCCGCGCGCCGGGCCCTGCTCGACGCGGTGGACGCCGCGCTGGCCGCCGGTGCCCGGGCGGCCACCTACCGGTCGCCGGTGCCGAGGCCCGCCCCGCTGTCCGCCTGACCGGGCCCGCTGACCACCGACCACCGCGCACGGCGTGGGGCCGTGCCCACACACCACCGACCACCGACCACCGACCCACGCTGCCGGCACGCCGCGCGGCCTGTACGCCGCACGGCCTGCACGGCCCTGACGTCGCCCAGTTCAACCACAGCAGGGTTTGATCATGATCGAGGGCCCGCTGTGGTTGAGTTGATCATGATGGGGCGGATCGGTCAGGTGAGCCGGGTCAGCAGGTCGGCCTCGTCGGCGGCGCTGAGTCCGGCCAGGCGTGGCCGGTCCAGGCCCAGCGACCGCTCGTAGGCCAGCGCGTCGCTCGCCGACGCAGCCAGCGGGCGCGCGGT
>DASXJJ010000021.1:0-1623 GCA_036497465.1 Pseudonocardia sp.
CCAGGTCCAGGCGCGCAGCGCCTGCCCGGCGGTGACGGCCTCGTCCGGGTTGAACGGCGCACCGGAACTGGTCCGCCGGTTCACCATGTCGGCGATGCCGAGCAGCGGCGCCCCGGCCACCACCGGCCGGTCCGAGCTGCCCGGCAGGACCATGCCCGCCTCGAGCAGCGAGCGCTGCCGGTACAGCCAGCCGTGCCGGGCCGGCCCGACCGCGGCGAGCATGCCGTCACCCAGCTCGGAGGCGAACCGGCCCTGCGGAACGCCGATCACGCCGAGGGCCGCGGCCCGGGCGAGCTGCTGCGGGCCGGCCATGGCGAAGTGCTCGATCCGGTGCCTCGGGTCGCGCCGCGGGTACTGCGCCAGTGCCTGCTGGTAGGCGTCGAGCACCACGTCGATGGCCCGGTCGCCGATCGCGTGGGTGGCGACCTGCCAGCCGGAGCGGTGCGCGGCGATGATCATCGCCTGCAGGCTGGCCTCGTCGGTCTGGAGGTAGCCGCGGTTGTCCGCGTCCCCGGCGTAGGGATCGTTCACCGCGGCGGTCCGGCCGACCAGGGAGCCGTCGGCGAAGATCTTGGTCGCGCCGAGGCGGAGCCAGTCGTCGCCGAAGCCGGACCTGATGCCCAGGTCGAGCCCGACCGTCAGGTTGTCGCCGGCGTGCGCGCCGAGCGGGTGCAGCACCTCGCCCGCCGTCATCAGCTCGACCCGGACGCCGAGCCTGCCCTGGTCCCGCGCGAGCTGGTAGGCGGCCAGCTCGGCCGGGCTGTGCGCCACCCAGCCGCCGCCGATGCCGGCCTCGGTGCAGCTGGTGACGCCCTCCTTCAGGTACTCGGTGGCGGCCCGGGCGATCGCGCCGGCCAGCTCGGCCAGCGGGTACGGGTAGACCAGGCTGCCCACCAGCAGCTGGGCCCGCTCCTCGAGCAGGCCGGTGGGGCGGCCGGCGGCGTCCACGGCGACGCGGCCGCCAGGTATCTCGGGGACGGCCGTGTCCACCCCGAGGTCGGCCAGGACCTGGCTGTTCACCACGCACATATGCCCGGAGGTGTGCCGCAGCCAGACCCGGCGCCCGGGCGCGGCCCGGTCCAGCGCGTCGCGGTGCGGGTGGCCGCCGAGCTTGTTCTGGTCGTAGCCGGAGCCGACCACCCACTCCCCCGGCGCCGTCGTCTCGGCCCGGCGGGCGATCGCCGCGTACACCTCGTCCAGCGTGCCCGCCGCGTCCGAACGCAGGTCGACCTCGGCCAGCGTCATGCCGAAGCCGGTCATGTGGTTGTGCGCGTCGTGGAACCCGGGCAGCACGGTCGCGCCGCGCAGGTCCACTACCCGTTGCGCCCCCTCGGGGACGGAGTCCAGGGCGGTGATCCGGCCGCCCGCGACGGCGACCGCCGAGGCCCGCGGCCGGGCTGGGTCCATGGTGAGCACGCTGGCGTTGACCAGCACCAGGCCGGTCACGGGGCTGGTCACGGGGCAGGAACCGGCGGGATCGCGAGCAGGTCGGTGACCGGGGTGCTGGCGAGCCGGTAGCGGACCACCCGGCCGTCGCGCTCGGCGATGACCGTCTGGCTGGCGCGCAGGTAGCGCAGCGTCTGGGAGACGGTGGTGTCGTTGATCCCGGTCGCCGCGGCCAGG
>DASXJJ010000022.1:0-4325 GCA_036497465.1 Pseudonocardia sp.
ATCCGCGTCGGCCTGCCCCACAGCGTCCGGCGCTGACCCGCGTTGGGCGGCGGGCACACCCCCTCGCCCCGGTAGGCGCACGGCGCTGGCCGGCCGCCGGTCAAGGCCGGGGAAGATCGCCGATTCGGGCGGCTCGACCGCGCTCGGCGCGGCGGATCCGCCCCAGATGGCGATCTCCCCCGACATGTCGGGGGAGATCGTGCCCAGCGCGAACCCGGCGCTGACCCTGCGGGCATCGCCCGGTGGACCGGGGCGCCCGGTGGACCGGGGCGCCCGGTGGACCGAGGCGTCGCTGGGCTCTGGCGTCGCTGGGCTCTGGCGTCGCTGGACTCAGGCGTCGCTGGGCCGGCCACGCCGGTCACCCGCGCGTTCCCGGTCGGGGGAGGACTCCCTCGACTCCCGGGCCGACGACGCACGGCGTTCGGCCGCCGAGCGGCGCTCGGCCGCCGAGCGGCGCTCCGGGGGAGGCTGCCGCCTGCCGGATCCACGCTGCTCGGCCGCCGCGCGGTCGGATCCGCCCCGTCCGGTGCCGGACCGGTCGGCGGGACGGGGAGACCCGTCGGCCGTACCGCGCCGGGGAGCGCCGTCGGATCCGGTGCGCCGGGGCGTCCCGTCACCGGTCCGCCGCGGCCCCGGGTCGCCGGTTCCGGACCGGCGAGCAGCGCCGTCGCCCTTGGGCAGGCGAGATGCGCCGTCGCCCTTGGCTGGGCGAGGTGCGCCGTCGGCATTGGGTATGCGGGCAGCGCCGTCGCCCTTGGGTGGGCGGGCAGCGCCGTCGGCCTTGGGCAGGCGGGGTGCGCCTCCGCCCTTGGGCGGGCGGGGTGCGCCGTCCGCGCCCGGGCGGCGCGGCAGGTCGTCCGGGCCCGGCCCGCCGGGGGCGACGTTACCCCGGGGCCGGTCGCCGGGGCGCCGCTCCGGCCGCGCGCCCGGTGGCCCACCCGCCGCGGCGGGGCGACTGGCTGCCGGGGTCTCGGAACGCCCGGCGCGATCCGGCCGCCCGCCGGCCTCGGCGGGCCGACCCGGGCGGTCCGAGGCGCGCCGCTCCGGGCGGCCGCCGGGGGGCCGGGACCTCGGATCGCTGGTCGCGGTGCGCGCGGCGGACGGACGGGCAGGGCCACCGCGGTCCGGGGCCGGGGCGCGCACCGCCGCGTCGGCGGACGGGCGTTGCAGCAGGTACCGGATGATCCCGATGCCCACCGCGAACGCCGTGGTCACCGCCATCGTGGGGAATCCGTTCAGCAGCGGGGCGCCGATGGAGAGCAGGTGGTCGGCGAGGCCGGCCGTGCCGTTGGAGCCCTCGCCGGACAGGAGCACGACCGCGGGCACGGCGATGGCCAGCAGCAGTGGCGGCTGCACGAGCGGCCCGAACAGCGCCCGCCGCTTGACCCAGCAGACGGCCAGCACACAGCCGGCGAAATAACAGCCCTTGAAGATCGCGCCGAGCCCCTCGATGCGGTTGAGGTCGATGAACACGCCGAGACCGGTGAAGCCGAACGCGATCAGGATCGCCGCGTACCCGGGCAGCCCGAGCACCGAGCCGAGTATCGAACGCTCGAGCACGGGCCATCCGGCGGGTGCCGGCGGCGCGGGTGGACGGGTGGTCACCCGGTCACGGTAGACCGTGCCGAACCTCCCGCGTTATCCGGCGGGTTGGGCTGCTCCGAGTCGCGTAACGCGACGAGCGCCTCGGCCGCCGAGGCGACCAGCTCGGGGGCCTGCAGCTGCCGGGGGGTGCGCTCCACCTGGCACTGCTCGGGCAGCTCGGTGTCGCTGACCTTGAGATCGGTGAGCTTGCGCGCGGTGACCAGCACCCGGGACTCCAGCGAGCTGACCGTGCGGTTGTAGCTGTCGACCGCGCTGTCCAGGGTGCGGCCCAGCTTCGCCACGTGGGTGCCCATGGTGGCCAGCCGGGAGTGCAGCTCGCGGCCCAGCGCGTGCACCTGCGCGGCGTTCGAGGCGAGCGCCTCCTGCCGCCACGTGTAGGCCACGGTGCGCAGCAGCGCGATCAGCGTGGTGGGGGTGGCGATCACCACGTTGTGCGCGAAGGCGTGCTCCTGCAGCGCCGGGTCGGCGCGCAGCGCGGCCTCCAGGAACGGGTCGCCCGGCACGAACAGCACCACGAACTCCGGGCTGGGCTCGAACGCCGTCCAGTACGACTTGGCGGCCAACGAGTCGACGTGCGCGCGCAGCTGCCGGGCGTGCGCGGCCAGCCGCTCGGTGTGCACGTCGGGGTCCTGGGTCTCGACGGCCTCCAGGTACGCCGCGAAAGGCACCTTGGCGTCGACCACGATCTGCTTGCCGCCGGCCAGGTGCACCACCATGTCCGGGCGGACCCCGCCGTCGGTGGAGGAGCGCACCACCTGCTGGTCGAAGTCGCAGTGCTCGACCATGCCGGCCAGCTGCACGATCCGCTCCAGCTGCAGCTCGCCCCACCGCCCGCGTACCTGCGGCGCCCGCAGCGCGTTGACCAGCTGCTTGGTCTCCTCCTGGAGCTGCTCCGAGCTGCGGTGCATGGCGCTGACCTGCTCGCGCAGCCCGGCGTAGGCGGACGCGCGCTCCTGCTCGACCACCCGCAGCTGGCCCTCCACCCTGCGCAGCGTCACGCTCATCGGGTCGAGCATGGCGTTGATCGCCTGCGCGCGGGCCGTCGCGTCGCCCTCGGCCTTGGCGGTGAGCGCGGCGGTGACCTCCTTGAGCCGCCCCTCGGCGAGCGCGACGAAGGTCTCGTTGTTGCGGGCCAGCGCGTCGGCGGACAGCGACTGGAACGCGTCCTTCAACTCCTTGTCGCGCCGCGCGAGCAGCCGCTCGCGCTCCATCGACGCGGTCCGCTCGGCGTCCAGCGCGGCGTTCGCGCCGACCGCCTCGGTCTCCGCCCGGCGGGCGCGCTGCTCGGCGGTGGCGGTGTGCTCGCTCAGCTCGTTCATCCGCTGCATCAGCGAGTCGCGCTCCACCTGCAGCCCGGCCAGGTCGGAGCGCAGCGTCGCGGTCGCGTCGGAGCGGGTGCGTTCCGCCTCGGCGACCGCCACCCGGTGCCGCGCGCCGAGCAGCAGCCAGGCCAGCGAGGCCCCGGCCGCCAGCCCGACCAGCACACCGATCAACGTCATGTTGAGCGCGGCGACGGTGCTCATGCGCCGCCTCCGCGCCCGGTCAGGTCATCGTTCGCCTGGACACCGTGCGTCATGTGACCCAGCGTGCAGGTGGGTACGACAGTTTCCGGCGCGGCACGCCGATCGACCTACTGTTCGAATCCGAGCGGTGCTCAGTGGTCGGCGGACGGTTGCGCGGTCGCCCGCGTCGCCGCCTTCTTGGCCTCCCGCTCGGCGGCCTGCTCGGGGGTCTCCCGCTCGACGAACGCCAGCCACACTCCGGCGAGCCCGACCATGAACAGCAGCCCGGTGATCGTGCCCTCCACCTGCAGCGGGGTGATCCGCACCGCGCCCTTGGGCAGGAACGCCGTCACCACGAGCAGCGCGTAGAGCAGCGGGTCGAGCCCCCGGAGGACCTGCTCGGTGCGCCCCGCGCGGGGTAGTGGGGTGCGCAGGTAGGCCAGCGACTCGATGACCCCGACAACGCCGCCCAGCACGAACACGCTTCGCCAGAGCAGCCCGCCGTCGGTACCGGCGGCGAGCAGCGAGCCGAGGCCGAGCATGCCGGGCAGGAAGAAGTGCAGCGCGATGTGCAGGGTGGAGCGGTGCCGGCCGGGGTCGGAGCGCCACTCACCGTGCGCGAACTGCATGACGCCGAACCAGATGCCGAGCAGCGTGAAGCTCGTGCTGACCAGCGTGGTGTAGAAGGTCGTGCTCGGATCCATGGCTGCTCCCCGCCGGGCCGGTGTCCCCGGGATGGCTCGGGGCGGAGGGCGAGTCTAAGGGATCTCTCAGCCGATGGACAGGTGTTTCGGCCGGTCAACGGCTCAGCCGGCGAACTCGACCCCGGACAGCCGCACGCCCCGGTGGGCGGCCAGCCGCTCGGCCTGCTCGCCGACCGCGTCCCGGACCGGCCCGGGCAGCTCCCGCCACGGCTCGACCAGCACCCGCAGTGCGGCGCCCGCCCTGCGCGGCCGCCAGGTGCCCGCGATCTCACCGCCGTGCAGCACCGCCCCCGGCCGGCCGAGGACCGGCCACAGCGACTTGGCCCGCGCGGGGTCGGTCACCAGCCGGGTGCGGTCCCTGGCCTGCAGGAACAGGTCGTACGGGCCGAGCAGCCTGGTGATCGCCGGCGGGTCGTCGGCGATCCGGTCCAGGTCCTCGGCGAGCAGCGACGCCGGGACGCCGTCCACCGACACCGGCGTCGCGTCGGCCGGCCATCGCGCGGTGACCTCCTTG
>DASXJJ010000023.1:0-12745 GCA_036497465.1 Pseudonocardia sp.
CCCCGGTACGACCACTTCATCGGCGGCGACTACGTGGCCCCGGTCAAGGGCCAGTACTTCGAGAACCCGACCCCGGTCACCGGCCAGACCTTCACCGAGGTGGCCCGCGGTACCGCTGAGGACGTCGAGGCCGCGCTGGACGCCGCCGAAGGTGCCGCGCCCGCATGGGGCAAGACCTCGGTGACCGAGCGGGCCAACATCCTGAACAAGATGGCCGACCGGATCGAGGAGAACCTCGAGAAGATCGCCATCGCGGAGAGCTGGGAGAACGGCAAGGCCTGCCGGGAGACGCTGGCCGCCGACATCCCGCTGGCGGTGGACCACCTGCGTTACTTCGCCGGCGCGATCCGCGCCCAGGAGGGCAACCTCTCGCAGATCGACGAGGACACGGTCGCCTACCACTTCCACGAGCCGCTGGGCGTGGTCGGGCAGATCATCCCGTGGAACTTCCCGATCCTGATGGCGATCTGGAAGCTCGCGCCGGCGTTGGCCGCCGGCAACGCCGTCGTGCTCAAGCCCGCCGAGCAGACCCCGGCGTCCATCCACGTGCTGCTCGACGTGGTCGCCGACCTGCTCCCGCCGGGCGTGCTGAACATCGTCAACGGGTTCGGTGTCGAGGCCGGCAAGCCGCTGGCCAGCAACAAGCGCATCCGCAAGATCGCCTTCACCGGTGAGACCACCACCGGCCGGCTGATCATGCAGTACGCCTCGGAGAACCTGATCCCGGTGACCCTGGAGCTGGGTGGCAAGAGCCCGAACGTCTTCTTCGATGACGTCGCGCAGGCCCAGGACGCGTTCTACGACAAGGCCCTCGAGGGCTTCGCGATGTTCGCGCTGAACCAGGGCGAGGTGTGCACCTGCCCGTCCCGCGCGCTGATCCAGGGCGGCATCTACGACGACTTCCTGGCGCAGGCCGTGAAGCGCACCGACCAGATCAAGCAGGGCCACCCGCTGGACACCGAGACGATGATGGGTGCCCAGGCCTCGAACGACCAGTTCGAGAAGATCCTGTCCTACATCGACATCGGTCGCCAGGAGGGCGCGAAGATCCTCACCGGTGGCGAGCGGGTCGACCTGGGCGGCGAGCTGTCCGGCGGCTACTACATCCAGCCGACCATCTTCGAGGGCAACAACTCGATGCGGATCTTCCAGGAGGAGATCTTCGGCCCGGTCGTGTCGGTGGCCCGGTTCTCCGACTACGCCGACGCGATCAAGATTGCCAACGACACCCTCTACGGGCTGGGCGCGGGCGTATGGTCGAGGGACGCCACCACCGCATACCGGGCCGGCCGCGACATCCAGGCGGGCCGGGTGTGGGTGAACAACTTCCACGCCTACCCCGCGCACGCCGCCTTCGGTGGCTACAAGCAGTCCGGGGTGGGTCGGGAGAACCACAAGATGATGCTCGACCACTACCAGCAGACGAAGAACCTGCTGGTCAGCTACTCGCAGAACGCGCTGGGATTCTTCTGATGAGTAGCCCGGAGACGGCCCAGCCGGAGGCGGTGACCGATCAGGTGCCCGAGGTGCCGGACTCCGGGACGGCCCGGGTCGCGCTGACCCCGGCCGCCGCCGAACTGCTGGTGAAGCTGACGGACATCCACGGTCCGCTGATGTTCCACCAGTCCGGCGGCTGCTGCGACGGCAGTGCCCCGATGTGCTACCCGGACGGCGAGTTCAAGCTCGGCGGCGGCGACGTGCACCTGGGCGATCTGACCGTCGAGGGGCTGGCCCCGATCGGGTTCCACATGTCGGGGTCCCAGTTCGAGTACTGGAAGCACACCCACCTCACGGTGGACGTGGTGAAGGGGCGCGGCTCGGGGTTCTCCGTGGAGGCTCCGGAAGGGGTGCGGTTCCTGATCCGGTCCCGGCTGTTCTCCGACGAGGAGTCGGCGGCCCTGAACGGTTGACCCCGCGACGGTGGCGGGTGGTGCCACGGCGCCACCCGGCATCGCCGTGCGGTCCCGACCCTGGAGGTACCCGTTGTCCGAGCTCACCACGTTGCGTGCGCTGAGCGGCCTGCCGGCGGAGGCTGCGTCCCTCGCCGACTCGACCCTGATCATGATCGACTGCCAGAACACGTACACCGAGGGCGTCATGAAGCTCGAGGGTGTGCAGGCCGCGCTCGACGAGGCGGCCACGCTGCTGGACCGGGCGCGCTCGGCCGGCATCCCGATCATCCACATCCAGCACGATGCCGGCGAGGGCTCGCCGTACGACGTGCGCGCGCCGATCGGCCAGATCGTCGACCGTGTCGCACCCAAGGGCGGCGACGAGCCGGTGATCGTGAAGAACTTCCCGAACGCGTTTGTGCAGACGGACCTGGAGGAGCGCCTGCGCAGGGCGGGTTCGTCGAACCTGGTGCTGGCCGGGTTCATGACGCACATGTGCGTGAACTCGACCGCCCGGGGCGCGTTCAGCCTGGGCTACGCGCCGACCGTGGTGGCCGCCGCCACCGCGACCCGGGCGCTGCCCGGGTCGACCGGCACCGTCGAGGCCGAGGCGCTGCAGGCGGCCAGCCTGGCCGCCGTCGCCGACCTGTTCGGCGTGGTGGTCTCCCGGACCGCTGACATCCCGGACTGAGCCCGGGTCCTCCGACCGCCCCGGCCCCGGCGATCCCGGGGTCGGGGTTTCCAGTCAGAGCGGGTTGCTCGACCAGTCCCGCAGGTTGACCTGGTCGCACTCGCGGGCGAACCCGTCGACCTCCTCGGGCGTCGGCGGCACCTCGCGGCGGCCGAACTCGGCCAGCCCCCGGAAGTACCGCTCCCTCGGCGCCCCCGGCACGAACAGGATGAGGAACCGGGCGGGCTCGGCACCGTCGACGGCGCGGAACGCGTGCACCCCGCGCGGCGGCACGTGCACGAAGTCTCCGCTGCCGGCCACCCGCCAGTCGCGGCCGGTCATCAGCGCCAGCTTGCCGGACACCACGTAGAACGACTCGGAGAAGCCGGTGTGGAAGTGCGGCATCGCCCCCGGGCCGCCCGGCGGGATGACCGCCTCGAACAGGCCGAACTCGCCGTGGGTGACGCTGCCCGGCGCCACCAGCCGGGTGGTGCCGTGCGGGCTGGTGCCCAGGGTCTCGGTGTCCCGGCCGTCGTTCAGCCGCCAGGTCGCGTCCGGCTCCGGGAAGGTCATTCCGGGGACCCTACGAGCCGGGCGTCCAGCTCGGCGAGGGCAATCGCCGCGGTGAGCGGCAGCGGGACGCCCCGGCCGTGCCGCACCCGCGGCTCGCGCGGGTTGATCCGCACCAGGGCACCGGACCCGGCCGAGGCCAGCTCGGAGTGCCGGCGCACGGTGGGCACCGCGGTGCCGGCGCCCAGCTCCACGACGACCAGCCGGTCGCCCCGGGTGCGTAGCTCGCGCAGCCAGGCGGTGTGCTCGGCGGCAATGGCTTCGGTGCGCCCGGGCAGCCAGGACCAGTCGCCGAACATCAGGATGTTCGGCCGGGCCAGCGCGCCGCAGCGCGGGCAGGAGGGCAGCGGAGGTACCGCGCGCATGCTCTCCGGGTCGATCCGCACCTCGTCCTCGGCCGGCCAGATGGCGTCCGCGCAGCCGGCCACGCACTGCAGGTGGTGGATCGAGCCGTGGCACTCGGTGACCACCGCCGGGTCGAACCCGGCGCGCTGGAACTGACCGTCCACGTTGGAGGTGAACACCCGCGCGGGCCGGTCGGCCGCCCAGCGGCGGAGCACCGCGAACCCGGCGTGCGGGACTGTCCGCCGGTACAACCCCAGCCGGTGGCCGTAGAAGCCCCAGGCCAGCCCGGGGTCGTCGGCGAAGTGTGCCGGGTCGGCCAGCTCCTCGAACGCCAGCCCGAGCGGCCGGTAGGGCGGGTACGCGCGCCAGAACCCCTCGGTGCCGCGGAAGTCGGGCAGCCCGGAGTCGACGCCCATGCCGGCGCCGGCGCAGTACAGCAGCGCGTCGGCGCCGGCGATCAGCTCAGCGGCCTCGTCCAGCCGGGGGTCGAACGCGGTCAGCTCTCCGACGTCGAGCTCGCGTCGGAGAACGACACGACCTCGAACTCGAGCAGCGTGGCGCCGGTGGAGACCGGCCCCTGCCCGTGCCCGTGCCCCGAACCCTCGCCGACCGGGCGGCCGCGCTCGCCGGCGTGCGCCTCGATCGCCGGGCCGTTGCGCCAGGCCTGGAAGGACGCCTCGTCCTCCCAGTGGGTGAGCACGAAGTACCGGTTGTCGCCGGACACCGGGCGCAGCAGTTCGAAGGAGATGAAGCCCGGCTGCCCGTCGACCGCGTGGAGTCGGTTGGCGAACCGCTTCTCCAGCTCCGGTCCGGCGCCTTCGGGGACTTCAATTGCGTTGATCTTGACTACGGCCATGCCGCCAGGCTACGACACAACGATGCGTCGCAGCGTGGCCGTGTCGGACGGAGCGCGGATCGCCGTGCGCGGCTACGGCGGCTCGGGCCGGACGATCCTGCTGCTGCACGGGTTGATGGGCCGGGCCAGCACCTGGTACCGCCCGTCGCGGTGGCTGGCCGACCTCGGCCGGGTGGTGGCACTGGACGCGCGCGGGCACGGCGACTCGGCCACCCCGGACAGCGGCCCGTGGCCCACCGAACGGTTCGTGGCCGACGTCGCCGAGGTGCTGGCCGAGCTGGACCTCGGGCCGGCGACGGTGATCGGCCACTCGATGGGCGGGCTGCACGGCTGGCAGCTGGCCGCCGCCCGGCCGGACCTGGTCAGCGCGCTGGTCGTGGAGGACATGGCGCCCGACCACCGGGGCCGCACCGCCGGGCCGTGGGTGTCCTGGTTCGAGGCCCTGCCGGAGGCCTACGAGTCG
Source organism: Pseudonocardia sp. (assembly GCA_036497465.1). GTDB lineage: Bacteria > Actinomycetota > Actinomycetes > Mycobacteriales > Pseudonocardiaceae > Pseudonocardia. Next base: position 4,797 of record DASXJJ010000023.1, read on the forward strand.
ATCGCGGCGGTGCGGGACGCGTTCGGCCACCCCCGGCCGTCGGTGGGGGACTACTTCGCCGAGTGCGTCCGGGAGCACGCGGACGGCTACCGGCTGCTCACCGACCACGCGCTGGCCTCGGCGATCGCCGGCGAGTGGGGCGAGCGGCACTTCTGGGACGGGGTTCGCGCGGTGCGCTGCCCGACGCTGCTGCTGGAGGCGGCCGACTCGCCGATCGCCGCCGGGCAGATGGCCGAGATGGCGCACACCATCTCGCTGCGCGCGCCGGCCCGGCACTTCGTGCTGCCGGGCACCGGGCACCTGGTGCACGACGACGCGCCGGACCGCTACCGCGAGCTGGTGACCTGGTTCCTCACCGAGTCAGGTAGCTGACCGCGCCGCTGCGGGTGTCGGTGATCCCGACGGCGGCGACCTTCGCCCGGACCGGCCGGACCACGTCCAGCGCCTCGACCGCGGCCGGCAGCGCGGTGAACTCCAGCGGCCGGCTCAGCGCGCAGCGCGGCTGCCACGACCCGGGCAGGTAACGCGCGACCGGTTCGCGCACCCGCCCGGCCAGCGCGTCGTGCACCTCGGCGTGCACCGCCAGCAGCTCGGTGTCGGTGACGGCCATCAGCACCAGGACCGGATCCTCGGTCAGCACGGTGCCGAGCACGGCCAGCCACAGCTCGGGCAACACCAGGCGGCGCAGGTCGGTGGCCAGCCGGTCGCGCACCTTCGGGCCGATCGCCGCGCCCCTGGCGAACCGCACCGACGGCGCCGCGGCCGGCACCGGCACGCCGCTCAGCGCCAGCCGCGCCCGCAGCTCCATCACCTCGGCGGAGGACGGCTCGTCCAGGAAGAAGTCCAGCGCCTCGGCCACGCCGCCAGGGTAGGCCGCCAGGGCAGGCCGCCGGTGGTCGCGGCGGCGGCGGCTGGCGGCGGCACGGCCCGGACGTCTAGCGTGCCGCGATGCCGCGACACGCGCGGGTCGAGGACGTGCACGAGCTGGCCGGAGCCATGCCGCACGTCACGGTCACCCACGGCTCGCGCGGCAACGCCGTCTACCAGGTCGGCGGGAGGTCGTTCGTGTTCTTCCGTACCCCCCGCCCGGACGCCGTCGACCCGGACACCGGTCAGCGCTACCCGGACGTGATCGTCTTCTGGGTGCCGTCCGAGTCGGACAAACAGGCGTTGGTGCAGGACCCCGGGACGCCGTTCTTCACCACGCCGCACTTCGACGGCCACCCGTCGGTGCTGCTGCGGGCCGGCCGGCTGGGCGAGCTGACCCGCGAGGAGCTGGCCGAGGTGGTGCAGGACGCGTGGCTGGCGCAGGCCTCGGCGCGCAGGGCCGCCCGCTGGCTCGAGGCGCACACCGTCGAGGCGCGCGACCCCGACACCGGGAAGCGGGGATAGCGGACGTCCCGGGTCGCTACCGGCGGGCGTCGCCGGGCAGCGCGAACCGGTCGTCGTCGAGCTGCTCCACCAGCCCGTCGTCCAGCAGCGACAGCAGGCAGCGGTCCCGCTGCACCGGATCCGACCAGCAGGCCTCCAGCGCCGGGCGGCCCACCGGGTCGGGGCCCCCGCGCAGCACGTCCAGCAGCCGCCCGCGCACCTGCCGGTCGGTGCCGGCGAACCGCTGCACCGGGCGGCTCGGGCCGTCGTACGCGGGCCGGCCCCCGGCGTGCCAGGCGCACACCGACACCGCCGGGCAGCCGTCGCAGCCGGGCCGGCGCACGGTGCAGCGCACCGCGCCGAGCTCCATCAGCGCGGCCGAGAACCGGGCCGCCCGCGCGTGCTCGTCGGGGAGCAGCGCATTGGCGTCGGCCAGGTCGGCGGTGGTCCGGGCCGGGCCGGCGTCACCCGCGCCGTGCACCGCCCGCGCGATCACCCGGCGCACGTTGGTGTCGACCACCGGCGCCCGCCGCCGGTAGCCGAACGCCAGCACCGCGCGGGCGGTGTAGGCGCCCACCCCGGGCAGCGCCAGCAGCTCGTCCACGTCGGCGGGCACCGCGTCGCCGTGCTCGGTGGCGATCGCGGTGGCCGCCGCGTGCAGCCGCAGCGCCCTGCGCGGGTAGCCGAGCTTGCCCCAGGCCCGCAACACCTCGGCCGGGGGCGCAGCGGCCAGCGCGGACGGCGTCGGCCACCGCTGAAGCCACTCGGCCCAGATCGGCGCGACCCGGCTCACCGGCGTCTGCTGGAGCATGAACTCGCTGACCAGCACGCCCCACGGATTGGTCCCCGGCCGGCGCCACGGCAGGTCCCGGGCGTGCTCGTCGAACCACGGCACCAGCAGGTCGGACAGCGCGGGCCTCACCCACGCAGTCTGTCATTTCACCTCGGTGAGCTTCCCAGTGGCGACGTCGAACACGAACCCGCGCACCGAGTCCTTGTTCGGCACGAACGGGCTCGTCGTGATCCGGGCGATGGACTGGCGCACGTCGGTCTCCAGGTCGCCGAACGCCTCCGCCGACCACGCCGGCTTGATCCCGGTGTCGTCCTGGATGGACTGCTTGAACTCGTCGTCGGTGAACGTCAACATTCCGCAGTCGGTGTGGTGGATGAGGATGATCTCCTCGGTGCCGAGCAGCCGCTGGCTGATGGCCAACGAGCGGATCTCGTCGTCGGTGACGACGCCCCCGGCGTTGCGGATCACGTGCGCCTCGCCCTCCTGGAGGCCGAGGATGGCGTAGACGTTGAGCCGGGCGTCCATGCAGGCGAGCACGGCCAGCTTCTTCGCCGGCGGCAGCGGCAGCGGGCCGTCGAACCGGGCGGCGTACTCGGCGTTGTTGTCCAGCAGGTGGTCGGTGACGGACACAGTGGTCTCCTCGGTATGCGGCGATGTGCACGGGTGCGGGCGCGGCGGTGCGGCCGGACGGTGCAGGGAACGGTGCGCGGGAGCCGGACGCCGGTGCGTCAGGCCCTCGGCGTCACCGACGACAGAACTCGTCGAAATGCGTGGCGCGGCGGCTCGGCCAGAAGAACTCGAGGCTCATGCGCAGCACACCATCAGTAGACGCTGCGTGGTTGATCGAGACAAGAGGCCGTTCGGGACTACCCCGATGGAGTGATCGCAAATCGGGTCCGTGACTCGCCGTGTCGGTTGCCGGGGGATGTCTCAACCTGAGGTTAACGTTCACGACATGATCGACCCAGAGGCCGCGACGTACTGGCGGCGGCGCGCGGTGACCGCCGCCGTCGTCCTCGGGCTCGTCCTGGTTGTGGTGTGGGCGGTGTCCGGGCCGGGCCAGCCGTCCTCGAACCACGTCGGCGCGGCGGCCGACACCACCGGTACCGAGCCGCTGTCCTTCACCGCCCCCGGTCAGCCGGCCGCGTCGGGTCCGGCTCCCGGGCAGGTGCAGCTGGCGCAGGCATCCGGGCCGGTGCCGCCGGCCGGTGAGCCGGTCGCGCCACCTCCGTCACTGCTGCCGGTGCCCGGGTCGCAGCCCGCGCAGCCCGCCGCGGCCCAGCCGTCCGGTGTGGCCCAGCCGCCGGGTGCGGCCCCGTCGTCAGGTGTGGCCCAGCCCTCGGGTGTGAGCCAGCCGTCGGGTCTTGCCCAGCCGTCGGGCGTGAGTCAACCGTCGTCCGCCGGGCAGCCGTCCGGCCTCGCCCAGCCGTCGGGTGTGGCCCAGCCCTCGGGTGTGAGCCAGCCGTCGGGCCTTGCCCAGCCATCCGGTGTGAGCCAGCCGTCGGGTCTCGCCCAGCCCGCCCCGCCGGGCCAGCCGTCGGCGGCCAGGCAGCCGTCCGGGCTCGCCCAGCCCGCCCCTGGCGCGACCACGCCGTCCGTGGACGGCCAGCAGCCGGGCGCCGCGTCCTCCGCGCAGAGCCAGGCACCGGTGACCCTGCTGCCGCCGTCGGAGCAGCTCCCCCCACCGCCGAGGGGCACTGCCGCGGACGGTCCCGCCGCGACGACCGGGCAGCCGGGCAGCGCCTCCTCGACGCCTCAGGCCGGCCAGCGGACCGGCACGGCGACCGGCCAGGCCGTGACGCCGTCCGCCGCGAGCGCCCGACCCCATGCGAACACCAGGTCCGCCGAGACCGGCAAGGCCGCCGGCGACGGAAAGCCCGCGACGCCGGGCAAGGGCGCGCCGCCTCCGGTGCCGACCTGCGCGGACAAGGAGATCGGGCTGGTGGCCCAGGTCGGCGCGGCCAACTACAAGGTCGGGCAGAAGCCGGTGTTCCGGCTGGTCATCGCCAACCTCGGCGCCAAGCCGTGCCTGCGCGACCTCGACCCGGGTCTGCAGGACCTGGTCGTCGCCGGACCGGGCGGGCAGCTGTGGTCGAGCAACGACTGCTACCCGACCCGCCAGGCCGACGTCCGCACCCTGGAGCCGGGCAAGCCGCTGGTGTTCACGCTGAGCTGGGCCGGCCGCACCTCGAGCCCGGGGTGCCCGGCGACGAACCGCAAGCCGGTGCCGGCGGGCAGCTACCAACTGATCGGCAAGCTCGGTCCGCTGACCAGCGGCCCGGCACCGTTCACGATGACCCCCTAGACCGGGTGACCGCGGCGCTGGGGAGCAGCCGCACGGTCGGTCGCGGCGCCCGGGGAAGGCGCCGCGGCCGACCGCCCACCCACCCACCTCTGTGGGCGATCACCCACCCACCGGCGAAGGCCCGCCGAACACGGCGCGCGAGGGATCTAGTCACCGCGCAGCTGGGTCAGCGCCTCGCCCAGGTGACCGACCTCCACCACCCGGAGGTCCGGCCGGCCACGCGGGGACAGCTCGCTGTGCGCCGGCACCAGCGCGGTGCGCAGCCCGAGCCGGGCGGCCTCGGCGAGCCGCCGGTCCAGCCCGGTGATCCGCCGGATCTCCCCGGTCAGCCCGATCTCGCCGATCACGACCAGCCCGCCGGGCAGCGGCCGGTCGAGCTTCGCCGAGGCGACCGCCAGCGCGATCGCCAGGTCGGCGGCGGGCTCGGTCATCCGCATGCCGCCGACGGTGGCGGTGTACACCTCGGCGTCGGTCAACTTGATCCCGCCGCGCCGTTCCAGCACGGCCAGCACCATGGCCACCCGGGACGAGTCGAGCCCGCTCACCGCGCGCCGGGGTGACGGGATGTTCGCCCCGGCCACCAGGGCCTGCACCTCGGCCAGCAGCGGCCGCTTGCCCTCCACCGCCACGGTGACGGCGGTACCCGGCGGGGGCACCTCCCGCCCGGACCGGTCGGCCAGGAACAACCCGGACGGGTCAGCCACCCCGACGATGCCGTCGTCGCGCAGCTCGAAGCAGCCCACCTCGTCGGCGGGGCCGAACCGGTTCTTGATCCCGCGCACCAGCCGCAGCATGGAGTGCCGGTCGCCCTCGAACTGCAGCACCACGTCCACCAGGTGCTCCAGCACCCGGGGGCCGGCGACGGAGCCGTCCTTGGTCACGTGGCCGACCAGGATCACCGGCAGCCCGCGCTCCTTGGCCAGCGCGGTGAGCGCGACCGTGACCGCGCGGACCTGGGTGACGCCGCCCGGCGAGCCGTCGACCTCGGGCGAGGAGATGGTCTGCACCGAGTCGACCACCAGCAGGCTCGGGCGCAGCGCGTCCAGGTGGCCGATGATCGCGCCGAGGTCGGACTCGGCCGCGAGGTAGAGGCCGTCGCTCAGCGCGCCGGTGCGCTCGGCCCGCAGCCGCACCTGGCCGGCCGACTCCTCGCCGGTGGCGTAGAGGACGGTTCCCGAGTCGGCGGCGCGCGCGGCCACCTCGAGCAGCAGGGTGGACTTGCCGGCCCCCGGCTCGCCGGCCAGCAGCACCACCACGCCGGGGACCAGCCCGCCGCCGAGGACCCGGTCCAGCTCGCCGACGCCGGTGGGCCGGGCTCGCGCGGAGTCCAGCTCCACCGAGGCGATGGGCCGGGCGGGGGTGGCCGGTGCGCCGGCGGCCACGGTGCGCGCGCCGGACGCGACCCGGGCCGGCGCCGCCGGGGTGTCCGGGATCGTCCCCCAGCTCTGGCACTGCGGGCACTGCCCGACCCACTTGGCGACCTCGCGGCCGCACTCCGTGCAGCGGTGGACGGCGGTGGCGCGCCGTTCGCGGGTGGGGCTCAGTTCGAGGCGCTCCGGGAGGACAGCGGGCCGGTCGGGTAGCCGACCGGCAGGTCGGTGTTCAGCACGCCGCCGCGCTGGAAGGTGAGCGTGACCGGATAGTTCAGCCCGGGCGTGATGTCCTGCTTCAGGCCGGTCAGCTGGACGGTGATGGTGCGATCGGACAGCGCGGCCGCGTCGGCCTGCCCGTCACTGTTGCCCACCTGCACGGCGCGGCCGCCGCCGATCGTCGCGTCGCCGAGCACCTGGCCGGCCGCGGCGACCGGGCTGCTCACCGTGAGCAGCTTGTCGGTCTGGTCACCCACGTTCACCAGCGTCATCCGCAGCTGGGCGGACTGCCCCGCGCGGTACACCGCGCCGCTGTTGGCCTGGCCGGCGAAGACGATGCTCGCGTCACGCACGGCGACGTCCCCGGCCCGGCCCTGGTAGCCGTTGACCGCCGAGGACTGCTGCGCGGTCTGGGTGACCGCGCCGGCGCCGCAGCCGCTCAGCGTGCCGAGGCCGAGCCCGGTGGACAGGGCGAGCGTGGCGAGTACGGTGGCGCGTCGCTTCACGACTTCCGGGTCCTCTCGTGGGTGTGCTCGGCCGGGACTGCTCGACGGTGTGCGGGGTGACCGCGCGAGTGCGTACCGGGTGACCTGCTGCGAAGCCTATATCGGCCGTCCCCGCGTGGGTCATGGTGGTGACGAAGACGTTCCGTCGGACGATCTTCCGGCCACGTGAGGATGACCTTGCTTGCATGATCTTGCCCCATTGTCAACCCCCTGACCTGCGATGACGACCGGTGCCGGTGAGCAGCGCGATACGCCGCCGTGTTAACCTGGATGCAGCGAAAGGGGCAGAGGACATATGGTTTTCAAGGTCGGAGAGACCGTCGTCTACCCGCACCACGGTGCCGCTCTCATCGAGGCCATCGAAACACGGTTGATCAAGGGCGAGGAGAAGCAGTACCTCGTCCTCAAGGTCGCCCAGGGAGACCTGACCGTTCGCGTCCCCGCGGACAACGCCGAGTTCGTCGGTGTCCGGGACGTGGTGGGTCAGGAAGGTCTGGACCGCGTGTTCGACGTCCTCCGGGCGCCGCATACGGAGGAGCCGACCAACTGGTCTCGGCGGTACAAGGCAAACCTGGAGAAGCTCGCGTCCGGCGACGTGAACAAGGTCGCCGAGGTCGTCCGCGATCTCTGGCGGCGGGAGAAGGACCGCGGCCTGTCGGCCGGTGAGAAGCGGATGCTGGCCAAGGCGCGGCAGATCCTGGTCAGTGAACTCGCGCTCGCCGAGGGCACCGACGAGGAGAAGGCCGAGCTGCTGCTCGACGAGGTCCTGGCCACCGCTTCCTGATCTTGAGTGTGCTGGCGCTGGTGCCGGCGGCCGGAGATGGTGTCCGGCTCGGCGCCGGCATTCCCAAGGCCCTGGTGCCGGTGGGCGGTGTGCCCATGGTGGTGCGCGCGGTGCGCACCCTGCTCCACTCCGGCGCGGTCGATCATGTGCTGGTCGCCGTGCGTGCGGCCGACGTCCCCGTCGTGCGGGGGCTGCTGGCCGCTGCCCTGCCGGACGACTGCCGGTGGGACGTCGTGGTCGGCGGGACGGACCGCACCTCGTCAGTGTCCGCCGCGCTCGCCGAGGGCGCCCGGCGGCATGCCGAGGCGGACACGGTGCTGGTGCACGACGCGGCCCGCGCGCTGACCCCGCCCGGGCTGGTGGCCGCGCTGGTGGCCGCCGTACGCGGTGGCCTGGACGCCGTCGTGCCGGTGCTACCGCTGGCCGACACGGTCAAGGAGGTCGACCCGGCCGGCGCGGTGCTGGACACTCCGGACCGCTCGGTGCTCCGCGCGGTACAGACCCCCCAGGCGTTCGAGGTCGGACTGTTGCGCCGTGCGTATGCCGAGGCGGGCGTGGCGGGTGGTGCCGCGACCGATGACGCGGGGCTGGTCGAGCGGCT
>DASXJJ010000024.1:0-1865 GCA_036497465.1 Pseudonocardia sp.
ATCCGTGCTCGCCGGTCTGCTGCGCGCCGGTGTGTCCGTCGATGACCTGTACGGCCAGCACTGCGGCGAGCAGGTCACCGACGAGCTCGCCGCGCTGCCGGAGAGCGCCCCGGCCGGCCTGCCCTTCGACCTGCTCGACGAGCCCTGCTGGCCCGGGCTGCCCGAGTTCGGCTTCGGCTCGGCTCCGCTGGTGGCGCGGGTGGCCAAGAGCCCACTGCGGTTCAGCCCGACCGCGGTGTGCGCGGCGCTGCTGCCCCGAGGCCGGCGGGCGCCCACCCGGATCGGCAAACTGATCGAGGATGCCGGCCATTCGGACCGGTGGCCGGACGCTACCTGGGTGGTGGCGATGGACTACCACACCGGCGCTCGAGTCCCGTTCGGTCGGCCGGATAGTCCCGCGGCGCCGCTCGCCAGGGCCGTGATGGCGTCCTGTGCGGTGCCGGCCTGGTACTCACCGGTCCGGATCGGCCCGGTGCCCTACATCGACGGCGGTGTCTGCTCGCCCTGCAACGCCGACCTGCTGGCCGCCGCCGACCTGGACGAGGTGTTCGTGCTGGCGCCGATGGCCTCGGTCGAGCTGGACAGCCCCCGCTCGCCGCTGGCCTGGCTGGAGCGGCGGTTCCGGCGTTCGGTGACCAAGCGGCTGCACCGCGAGCTCGGGAGGCTGGAGTCCCGAGGCACCCGGGTCACCCTGCTCACGCCCAATGCCGCCGACCTCGCGGCGATGGGCGTCAACATGATGGACGGGGCGCGCCGCGAGGAAGTGCTGCGCACCGCCAGGGACAGCGTCGAGCGGTACCTGGCCTACACCGGCGAGCCATCCGTGACCTCCGCCCAGGGCGCGGTCCCGGCAAAGGTGCCGGTCGCCGCACTGGTCAAGGCCTCGGTGAAGAGCCAGGTCAAGGCGGCCACGACCAAGAAGATCGGCGCGGGCGGGCCGGTCTTCGACGCGGCGTGAGCTGGGCGGTCGTCCGTTCCGGGGCGCCGGCCGAGGGCAGGCGCGCGGCTCAGCCCGCGGACTCCACATCAACACCGGGGCGACCCTCGAGCACCTCCGACCGGCACTGGGTGGCGGCGTCCCGATAGACCTGCCCGCAGGCCGGTGTGCTCACGGCGGCGAGTTGGTCCCACAGGGTGGCCCGGTCCAGGAGGAGTCGCGCCCGCTCGCCGGCGGCGGCAAGGGCAACGGCATTGCTCGCCAGTTGTGTCCAGAGCTCCACCTGGCGGTCCCCGAGCTGGCCGTACGGGATCTCTGGCTCCCTCGCCATAGTCAGCATCCTCGGGGTCACGCGCTCTCCGACGGCAGCCCGGCGGGGCTACCGGGTTTGCCGTACCCGTTCTGGTCGCGCGCTATGCACCATTCAGCGGAGAACGCGCCGTGACATTCCCGGCGCGACATTCCCGGCGCGACATTCCCGGCGTGACATCCCGGCCGGGTCCTCACCGGGCGCGGAGTCGGGGGAACTAGATAGAATTGCGGTAGCCCTGGTTACACAGTCAGCTGCGGCCAATCGCTCGTGTGACGTTCGGGTGCATCTGGCATCGCGGCGACCGGGGTCCCTGGGACACGGCCGTGCGGGCCCCGCCTCCGAGCGCCACCTCAACGATGTGAGGCGCGCTGATGACGGTGAGTCCTGCCACCGGCCGAGAAGGCCACGACCCGGGAGAGCCCGACCGCCCCGAAACAGGTCCGCCCGACCGCACCGCAACGGGCCGGTCCGATGATCTGAGGCCGGTCCCGGCGCCGGGCGGCACCGTGGTCGAGATCCGGGTCGCCGCACAGGCTGACCAGGTTCCCTTCGTCCGGACGGTGGCGGCCGAGGTCGCGGCCCGTGCCGATTTCGACCTCGACTCGATCTCCGATC
>DASXJJ010000025.1:0-67281 GCA_036497465.1 Pseudonocardia sp.
GACCCCGAGGCGGTCAACCCGCACCTGGCGTCGTTCCTGGCCACGCAGGCCTGAGCCCGGCCACGCCCGTCGGGCCGCCGGTGGCCCGACGTGGGTACCGTCACGCGCTCCGGGTGGATAGCTCGCGCCCGGGTGGGGCACCCCTCGCCGACCGGTCGCCGAGGGAAGAGGGTCACCACCGTGCTCAACGCGGGCGAACGCCGCTCACTGCGGGACATCGAGCGGTCGTTGCGCGCCGAGGACGCGGATTTCGTGCGGGTGTTCGAGTCCTCGGCCGCGCGGGATCTCCCCGGCTCGCCGCATCCCACCGCCGGGCGGGGTCCCCGCGCGCGCCACGCGCCGGCCCTGGGCACCGAGGTGCTGATGTGGGTCGCCGCCGCCGCGCTGGCCGGAGCGCCGCTGCTGGCCCTGTGGTTCCTCGGCAACCGCCAGTACCTGCCCGCCCTGGCGGCCGGGGCGCTGTCCGTCGCCGCGCCCTTCGTGCTGCGCCACACCGCCCGCCGCCTGGCCGGGCTCCGGTGAGCCCGGCGTCGACCCCGGTTCCGCGCGGCGCTACAGGCGGCCGCCACCCGCGGTGTCGCCGGACAGCCGCTGGGCCAGGTACACCGGGACCGTGGACGCCAGCACCAGCACCACGGCCACCACGTTGACCACCGGCGCCTGGTTCGGCCGGAACAGGTTGTCCAGGATCCAGATGGGCAGCGTCTGCAGGCCCGCCCCGAGGGTGAACGTGGTCACGATGATCTCGTCGAAGGACAGCGCGAACGCGAGCAGCCCGCCGGCCAGCAGCGCCGAGCGCAGCATCGGGAAGGTGACCAGCGCGAACGTGGTGAACCCGTCGGCGCCGAGGTCCATCGACGCCTCCTCCAGCGAGGAGCCGAGCCTGCGCAGCCGGGCCACCACGTTGTTGAACACCACCACGATGCAGAACGTGGCGTGCGCGACGATCGCGGTGAACAGCCCCAGGTCGATGCCCAGGATGGTGCGGAACGCGTTGTTCAGCGCGATGCCGGTGACGATGCCGGGCAGCGCGATCGGCAGCACCAGCAGCAGCGACACCGGGTCGCGGCCGAAGAACCGGTAGCGCTGCAGCGCGAACGCGGCCATCGTGCCGAGCACCAGCGCGATCGCGGCGGCGGCCACCCCGGCCCGCACGCTGGTCCACAGCGCGGCCAGCACCCCGGCGTTGGTCACCGACCGCGCCCACCACTGCCCGGTCAGCGCGGGCGGCGGCCAGCCGAAGGCGGTGTCCGCGTTCACCGAGTTCAGCAGCACCACCAGCAGCGGGAGGTAGACCACCGCGAGGCCGACGCCGAGCGCGGTCCACAGCAGCGCCCTGGTCGTGCGGGAGAAGCCCACACCCCGCCTCCGCTACAGGTTGTCCAGCGCGCCGGTGCGGCGCACGGCGGTCAAGTAGACGAGCATGATCACGACTGGCACCAGCGCGACGGTCGCCGCGAACGGCAGGTTGTTCGCCTTGCCGATGTTGTCGTAGACCACGTTGCCGAGCATCTGGCTGGTGCCGCCGACGATGGTCACGGCGATGTAGTCGCCCAGCGACAGCGAGAACGTGAAGATCGAGCCGGCGACCACGCCGGGGAAGGTCAGCGGCAGCACCACCGACCGGAAGGTGCGGCCGGGGCGCGCGCCCAGGTCACCGGAGGCGTCCAGCAGCGACTCGGGCAGCCGCTCCAGCCCCGCGTAGATCGGCAGGATCATGTACGGCAGCCACAGGTACGAGAGCGTGATCACCACCGCGGTCAGCCCGTAGCCCGGCCCGGACAGCCCGAACGGGTGCAGCAGCCAGGGCAGGAAGCCGTTGCCGGACAGCATTGCCCGCCAGGCGTACGCCTTGACCAGGTACGACGCCCACAGCGGGGTGAGCACCGCGACCACCAGCACTCGGCGCAGCCCCGGCGAGGCCAGCCGGGCCATGCAGAACGCCATCGGGAACGCGATCACCGCGTCGATGACCGTGACCCCGGCCGCGATGCCGATGGTGCGCAGGGTGATCGTCCGGTACACCGGGTCGCCGAGCAGCGTCCCGAAGTTGCGCACCGACCAGTCGATCGCCACCTTCCCGGTGAGCGTGTCCACCCGCCAGAACGCGGTGACGAACAGCGCCGCGAGGGCCGCCAGGTAGGCCAGCCCGAGCCACAGCAGCGGGGCGGACAGCAGGAACCCCAGCCGCACCCGGGGCGACCGGTAGAGGAACCGGGCCAGCGAGCCCCGCGCGGCGGCGACGGCGCCGGTCACCCCGTCAGCCCTTGATGTCCGTCCACGCCCGGGTCCACTCGCCGTAGTCCACGCACTGCACGTCGGTCCGCCCGTCCAGGCACTGGGTGATCGGCGTCGTCCAGTAGTAGATCATCGAGGCGTAGTCGGCGTCGTTCGCGTGGTAGCCGGCGCAGAAGTTCTTGTCGGCGGTCTGGTCGCAGGCCTTGGCGTTCGCCGGCGCCTCCCCGAAGTACTCGGCGACCTGGGCGTTCACCGACGGGCTGGTGATGTAGTTCATCCAGTCGTAGGCGCACGTCTTGTGCTGCGACTTCGTGGCCAGCATCCAGGTGTCCGACCAGCCAGTGGCGCCCTCGCCGGGGACGGTCGACTGCACCGGCGCGCCGTCCTTCTGCACCTGGTTCACCGTGACCTGCCAGGCGGTGCCGATCACCGAGTCGCCGTTCTTCAGCGACTGGGCCTCCTTGAGGTAGTCCGACCAGTACTCGCTGACCATCGGCCGCTGCTGCTTGAGCAGGCCCACGGCGGCCTGGAACTGCTTCTGGTCCAGCGCGTACGGGTTGGTGATGCCCAGGTCGGGCTGGTGGCGCATCAGGTACAGCGCGGCGTCGGCGATGTAGATCGGCGAGTCGTAGGCGACGATCTTGCCCTTGTACGGCGAGTTCGCGTCGAACATCGGCGACCAGGAGTCCGGTGCCGGGGTGACGCGGTCGGTGCGCCAGGCCAGCACGTTGGCCCCCCAGCCGTGCGGGATGCCGTAGGCGGTGCCGTTGACGCTGTTCCACGGCTTGTCCTTGAGGAACGGCTGCACGTCGGCGTAGTTGGGCACCAGCGCGGTGTTCACCGGCTCCACGTCGCCGCCGGCGATCAGCCGCAGCGAGGCGTCGCCGGAGGCGGACACCACGTCGTACTGGCCGGTCTTCATCAGGCTCAGCGCCTCGTCGGAGGTGCCGAACGTCTTGACGTTGACCTTGCAGCCGGTCTGCTGCTCGAACGGGGTCACCCAGTTCACCGCGGGGTCGTTCGAGCCGTTCTCCGCGTAGCCCGGCCAGGCCAGCACGTTCAGCGCGCCCTCCGGCTGGCCGAGCTGCTGCAGCGCGGGCAGCGTGGGCGGGGTGAACCCCGGTGCCCCGGGCGGCCCGGCCGGCGCGGACCCGCCGCCGGAGGTGCCGCACGCCGAGGCCAGCAGGCCGGCGCACACCACGCCGGCGACCAGCAGTTTCCGGTTCCTCATGACAACCCTCTCTCTCGGGCCGGCTGGTCACCGGGGGTCTCTGGCAGTCCGACGGCATGCTCGCGGCGCCAGGTCAGCCGCACCCGGTCGCCCGGGCGCACCGGCTCGGCGGGGCCACCTCCTCGGGGCGGGTCGTCCCCGGGGCGGACCGAGGCCAGCCGGCCGCCGGCGTCCAGCGCCACCTCGTAGCGCACCGTCGCGCCGCCGAACACGACGTCGGTGAGCGTGCCGGTGGCCACGGTCTCGCCCTCGGCGGCGGCGCGGGACAGCTCGGTGTCCACCCGGATCCGCTCCGGGCGGATGCTGAACCGCCCGGGCCGGCCGAGGACCGCCTCGGCCACGCTGCCGCCGAGCAGGTTCGAGGTGCCGACGAAGCCGGCGACGAACGGGCTGGCCGGCCGCCCGTAGACCTCCCGGGGCGTGCCGACCTGCTCGATCCGGCCGTCCCGGAACACGGCGATCCGGTCGCTCATGCTCAGCGCCTCACCCTGGTCGTGGGTCACGAAGATGAACGTGATGCCGACCTCGCGCTGCAGCGACTTGAGCTCGGTCTGCATGGCCAGCCGCAGCTGCAGGTCCAGCGCGCCGAGGGGCTCGTCCAGCAGCAGTACCTTCGGCCGGTTGACCAGCGCGCGGGCCAGCGCCACCCGCTGGCGCTGGCCGCCGGAGAGCTGCGCGGGCCTGCGGTCGCCGTGCTCGGCCAGGTGCACCGAGCGCAGCGCCTCGGCGGCCCGCTCGGTGCGCTGCGCCCGGGGCACCCGCTTGACCCGCAGCCCGTACTCGACGTTCTGCCGCACGCTCATGTGCGGGAACAGCGCGTAGTCCTGGAAGACGGTGTTGACCTCGCGGTCGAACGGGGCGAGCCTGCTGACGTCCCGGCCGCCCAGCTCGACGGACCCGCCGTCGGGCAGCTCGAAGCCGGCGATCAGCCGCAGCACCGTGGTCTTGCCCGACCCGGACGGCCCGAGCATGGCGAAGAACTCGCCGGCGCGGACCTCCAGGTCGACGCCGTCCACCGCGCGCACCGGGCCGAACCGCTTGTGCAGCCCGCGCAGCCGCACGGCGGGCGCCGGGTCGGCACCCGGGCGTGACCCGGCGCCGGTGGCGGCCGGGTCACGCTCGGTCCGGGTGGCGCGGTTGGGCATTACAGCGCGCTCATCACGTGCTTGATGCGGGTGTAGTCCTCCAGCCCGTACATCGAGAGGTCCTTGCCGTAGCCGGAGCGCTTGAACCCGCCGTGCGGCATCTCGGCCACCAGCGGGATGTGCGTGTTGATCCACACGCAGCCGAAGTCCAGCTTGGCGGCGAACCGCATCGCCCGCTGGTGGTCCTTCGTCCACACCGACGACGCGAGCCCGTAGTCCACCCCGTTCGCGGCGGCCAGCGCCTCGTCGTCGGAGCCGAAGCGCTGCGCGGTGATCACCGGGCCGAACACCTCGTTCTGGCTCAGCTCGTCGTCCTGGCGCAGCCCGGACACCACGGTCGGGGCGAAGAAGTAGCCCTCGTCGCCGACCCGGGCGCCACCGTGCTCCAGCCGGGCGTGCTCCGGCAGCCGGTCGATGAACCCGGACACCTTGGCCAGCTGGTCGGCGTTGTTGACCGGCCCGTAGAGCACGTCCTCCTCCTCCGGCCGGCCGGTCCTGATGCCTGAGGCCTGCTCGGTGAGCGCGGCGACGAACTCGTCGTGCACCTCGGCCGCCACCAGCACCCGGGTGGCCGCGGTGCAGTCCTGCCCGGCGTTGAAGTACCCGGCCTCGGCGATCGTGCTGGCCGCGGCGCCCAGGTCGGCGTCGGCGAACACCAGCACCGGCGCCTTGCCGCCCAGCTCCAGGTGCACGCGCTTGACGTCGGCGGCCGCGACGCCGGCCACCTCGATGCCCGCGCGCACCGACCCGGTGATCGACACCATCGACGGGACGCGGTGCTCGACCAGCGCGCGGCCGGTGGCCCGGTCGCCGCAGACCACGTTCAGCACCCCCGGCGGCAGGAACTCCGCGCAGATCTCGGCCAGCAGCAGGGTGGACGCCGGGGTGGTGTCGGACGGCTTGAGCACCACGGTGTTGCCGGCCGCGATGGCCGGGGCGATCTTCCAGATGGCCATCAGCAGCGGGTAGTTCCATGGGGTGACCTGGGCGCACACGCCCACCGGCTCGCGCCGGACGAACGAGGTGTGCCCGGCCATGTACTCCCCCGCGGCGCGGCCCTCCAACACCCGGGCGGCGCCGGCGAAGAAGCGCAGCTGGTCGAGGACCATCGGCACCTCCTCCGAGGTGGTCAGCGCCAGCGGCTTGCCGGTGTTGGCCGACTCCACCCGGACGACCTCGGCGGCCCGCGCCTCGATCGCGTCGGCGATCCGGATCAGCGCGAGCTGGCGCTCCGCCGGGGTGGTGTCGCCCCAGGACTCGAACGCATCGGCGGCCACCCCCAGCGCGTGGTCGACGTCGGCCGCCGAGCCGACCGGGGCGCTGGCGTAGGCCCGCCCGGTGACCGGGTCGATGATCTCGGCCCGCTGGTCGGACCGCCCCTCGACGTACTTGCCGCCGACGAAATGGCTGAGCTGCTGCACCGTGGGCTCCCCTGAGGTGACGTGCGACACCGTCCGCGCTAAAACATATAAGAGCAGATTTCATATGACAACGGCGTACGATGCCGTTCCGCCTGGCAAACGGGTGTCCCGGGCACACGGGTGGGAGCGCGATGGCTGGCCTGATGTCGCACGGCGCGCGGTCCGCGCTGTTCGCGCCGCTGGACCAGACCGGCCGGGCCGAGGCGGTCACCCGGCGGCTGGTCGACGCGATCAGCCTGGGCCTGCTCACCGAGGCCGAGCAGCTGCCCAGCGAGAGCGAGCTGGCCGGCCGGTTCGGGGTGTCCACCGTGACGGTGCGGGAGGCGCTGGTGGCCCTGCGCCAGCTCGGCCTGGTGGAGACGCGGCGGGGCCGGGGCGGCGGGAGCTTCGTGCGCGCGCCCCGCGCCGCGAGCACCGCCGCCTCGGCGTGGACGCGGCGGCTGCGCGCCGTCTCGCTGTCCGAGCTGCGCGACCTGGGCGACCACTACGCCGCGGTCGCCGGCGCCGCCGCCCGGCTGGCCGCCGAGCGCAGCTCCGCCGAGGACCTGGCCCGCCTCGAGCTGGCCTGCCGGGACATCCGGGGCGCCGAGGGTCCGGCGCTGTCCCGGGCCGAGCGGGTGTTCCACCTGGAGCTGGCCGCGGCCGCGCAGAGCCCCCGGCTGACCCACCAGGAGCTGGCCCTGCAGGCCGAGCAGGGCGGCCTGCTGTGGCTGCCGCTGTACGAGCCCCGAGCCGCGTCCGGGCCCGCCTCGGCCTCCCCGTCCGGGGACGGCGGCGGGGACCCTCGGGAGGCCGCCGGACCCGGGGACGCGCACGCCGCGCACCGGGACATCGCGCGCGCGGTGGCCGACGGCGACGGCGACGCCGCCCGCGCGCACACCGAGGAACACATCCTCGCCGCGGTGGACCGGCTCGCGGAGCTGCACCTGAGCCTGCTCGATCCGTAAGCTGCTCCGAACGGAGGGGACATGGCGGGAGGTGAGCGCCCGGTGCGGCCAGGCCGTGAGGACCGCGACGACAGCCGCGACCGTGCCGACGACCGGCACCTCGACCCGCTCGTGATGCAGGTGTCGGACACGGTCGAGGAGGTGTTCGCGCGGCTCGACCCGCTGCGGGCCACCACCGAGAAGCTGCTCACCGCTCCCACCGGCTCCGCCGACCTGGACCGGCTGCGCCCGGACGTGGTCGCCACCCTCGGCGGGCTGGTCGTCGGCGCCGGGTTCATCGCCGCAACGGGCGCGCTGACCGACGCCGAGCTGGGCTTCGAGTGGTGGACCACCACCCCGGACGGCCCGCCCACGCAGCTGTTCATCAGCCTGGACCCGGCCAGCGAGTACTTCCTCGACTACACCCGCCAGTCCTGGTTCACCGTGCCCAGGGACACCGGCCGCCGGCACGTCACCGGGCCGTACGTCGACTACCTGTGCACCGACGAGTACACCCTCACCTTCAGCGTCCCGGTGCGCAGGGGCGGCGTGTTCGCCGGAGTGGTGGGCGCCGACGTGTTCGTGCGCGAGTTCGAGCGGCTGCTCATGCCCGGGCTGCGCACCCTGATCAACAGGGTCGGCGGCCGGGCCGCGCTGGTCAATGCGCAGGGTCGGGTGATCGCCTCCAGCTCGGTGCGGCAGGCCACCGGCTCGCTGGTGCGCGAGCCGGACATCCCCGGCTGGTGGAGCTCCGGCGCACCCGGCGGCTCCGCTCCGGCGCGGGCGCTGCGCCGCTGCGGCGACGCCCCGATGGCGCTGCTCCTCACGTCCCGCTGAGCCGGTACGGCTGGCAAACTGGGCCGGATGAGCGCTCCCCAGCTGGTGGACCCGGCGGTGGCCGACCGGATCCGCGTCAACGTCGCCCGGTCCAACCTGCTCGCAACCCTGGGCATCACGCTGCTCGATCTGGCACCGGGCCGGTGCGTGCTGCGGCTGCCGTTCGCCCGGCAGAGCCTGCAGCAGCACGGGTTCGTGCACGCCGGCGCGGTCACCACGGCGCTGGACTCCGCGTGCGGCTACGCGGCGCTGACCACCATGGACCGCGACCACGACGTGCTGACCGTGGAGTTCAAGATCAACTTGATGGCGCCGGCCGAGGGCGACTGGTTCGAGGCGGTCGGCACCGTGGTCCGGGCCGGGCGCACGCTGCAGGTGTGCTCCGGCGAGCTGCGCGCGCACCGGGACGGCACGGGCAGGGACACCGGCGGGAACACCGGCGCGAACGGCACGGCGCCGCGCACCGTCGCGCTCATCCAGGCCACGATGATGGCCGCGGGCCGGCTGTCCGACTGACCGGCCTCAGTGCCGGTCGGTCTCCGCGCCGACCTCGGGCCGCGCGCTCCGGCTGCCGAACGCGCCGGCCACCACCGCGACCAGCACCGCGCACAGGCCCAGCACGGCGGCGGCGGAGTGCTGCGCGAGCAGCGCGCCCAGCCCGGCGCCGGCCAGCATCGCGAGGATCGCCGCGAGGCGGCGGTGCGGCCGGCCGCCGGGACCGCCGCCCAGCGCGCTGTCCGCGCTCAACCCGGTCATCGTGAGGGTGAGCACCGTGGTGGTCAGGTCCGGCACGCCGAGGTGGCGCACGGTGGCGTTCTGCACGCCCATCGCGATCGCGAGCAGCACCACCGTGACGTGCCGGCCGGGGCCCTCGAACGGCAGCAGCCCGACCGCGACGAGCACGGCGACCAGGCCGGTCAGTGCCGCCTCCAACCCGAACGCGATGAGCAGCCAGTGAGCGGTCCGCGACTCGAGCCGGTGGGCGATCCGCCCGCCGAGCAGGGCGCCGAGCACGAAGCCGGCGATGGCGACGGTCGAGGCGACGGCGGACAGCCCGGAGGCCGGGTCCAGGCTGAACCCGATGAAGACGACGTTGCCGGTCATGTTGGCCACGAACACGCGGCCCACCCGCAGGTAGCTCACGGCGTCGATCAGACCGGTCACGAAGGTCAGGGCGAGCAGTGCGGCGACCGTGGCGCGGCTGCCCAGCGGCGAGGGGACGGGCATGGCCGGCTCCTGGTCACCGGCGGGAGGTAGGCGTCCCAGCCTGACCCCGGCCGGGGATCACGTCCATCCGCTCGTCCCCCGCGCCGCGCGACACGCCGTGCCGGATCGGGCGGCCAGTGGCAGGTTGCCGGGATGGGCATCGAACCGACCGCCGCCGAGGCCCGGCGGGTACTGGACCACGCGGTGCGAGCCGCCGCCGAGGAGTTCGGGCCGGCGCTGTCCGCCGCGTTCGCGCTGGGCAGCCTGGCGCACGGCGGGTTCGCGCCGCTGGTCAGCGACGTCGACCTGGCGCTGGTGCTGGATCCGGTCGGGGACGCCTCCTCGGCGGCGGTGGCGCGGGTGGCCGAGCGGTCGCGCGGCGAGCTGGCCGGCCCGCTCGCCGCGCGGCTGTCGATCTTCTGGGCGGACTGGGCCGGCGTCCGTCACGGGGTGCCGCCGGGCACTCCCGGCCGGCTGCCGGCGGTCGACCGGCTGGACCTGCTGGACGCCGGGCGGCTGCTGCACGGGACCGACCACCGGCACCCCGCCGAGCCCCCGGACGCGGCCGAGCTCGTGCGCGACTCGGCCGAGTTCGTGCGCGACCGGTTCGACGCCGGTTACCTCGCCCGGCTGCACGACCCGGACGCGCTGCTCGCCGACGGTGTGCGGCCGGTGACCAAGGCGGTGCTGTTTCCCGTGCGGTTCCTGTTCACCCTGAGCCGGGGGCAGATCGGCCACAACAGCGCGGCGGCCGCCTGGTACGTCCGGGCGGGCCGGCCCGGCGGCGGGCTGGTCGGGGCCGCGCTGGGCTGGCGGGACACCGGGATCGGCGACCCGGCCGCGGCACGCCGCCTGCTCGCCGACGGGCTGCCGGCGCTCTACCGCGAGCTGCTCGACGACTACGCGGCGGCGATGCGGGAGTCGGGCGCGGGCGACCTGGCCGACGCGCTGGCGCGGCGGAGCCAGGTTCTGGGCCGGCTGGGCGCCGCCGGCTGACGCGACCGCCTCAGGCGGTGTGCCCGTGCGGCTCGGTGGCCGCGTACAGCGTCTCGCGCAGCGCCGAGCTCCAGCCGGCCTGCAGCAGCCGGGGATCGTCGACCGACTTGCCCTCGACGGAGGACCCGAGCAGCCCGGCGAGCAGCGCGACGGTGGAGCGGTTGCGCCACATGGTCCAGCCCAGGTGCAGGTCCGGACCGACCTCACGGACGATCACCACCGCCCACTCGCGGTCGTTGCCGACCTGAACCAGGACCCGGCCATGGCCCGACTCGACCTCGCTGGTGAACGGCGGGCACCGCTGCGCCACGGCAGCCCGCACGGCGTCGGACACCGGCTCCAGCCGGCCCGCCGCACCGCCGAGCAGGGTGCCCCACTCGTCGACGAACTCGCGGACCGGCACGAACATCATGAACAGGAAGATGATCCCGAAGATGATCATGCCCCCGAGCCCGATGACGGTGAGCGCGGTGGCCACCTCGGGTCCGAGGTCCACGGTGTGCACGCCCATCGACTGCATCGCGGTCATCGTGCTCATCGAGATGCCGAACGCCCACACCAGCACGAAGACCGCGATCACCACGGCGAACATCCCGGCCCGCAGCAGGTGCGGGCGGACCGTCCGGGCCGCGGTGGGGTCGGCGAGCCCGGGCTCGGACGCGGGCCGCATGCCCCCCGCGCGCCGGGCGTCGATGTTGCTCTGGCTCATCGGCCACCTCTCAGGTCATGCATCTCCCGTGCAGTACCACCTCATACCGCTACGGAAACCGGACCAGTACCGCTGAGCCGGTCGGTGGGCGACAATGGGACCGAATGGACCAGTCATGCCAGGTTGCGCCGGGCCAGCAGCGGCCCGATCTCCGGGTCCCGGCCGCGAAAGGCCCGGTAGGCTTCCATCGGGTCCACGCTGCCCCCCAGGGACAGCAGCTCCCGGCGGAACCGGTCGCCGTTCTCCCTGCGCAGCCCGCCCTGCTCGGCGAACCACTCCACGGTGTCCGCGTCCAGCACCTCGGACCAGATGTAGGAGTAGTAGCCGGCGCTGTATCCGCCGCCGAAGACGTGGTTGAAGTAGCTGCTGCGGTACCGGGGCGGCACCAGCGGGTGCGCCACCCCGGCGGCGCGCAACGCCTCGGCCTCGAACGCGAGCACGTCGTCGGGGTCGTCGTCGGCGCCGAGGGTGTGCCAGGCCTGGTCCAGCAGCGAGGCGGCCAGGTACTCGGTGGTGGCGAAGCCCTCGCCGTAGGCCCGGGCGGCGGCCAGCTTCTCCAGCAGGTCGGCGGGCATCGGCTCGCCGGTCTCGTGGTGGCGGGCGTAGCGGGCCAGGATCTCCGGGCGCTCCAGCCACATCTCGTTGACCTGGGACGGGAACTCGACGAAGTCACGGGGCACCGCCGTGCCGGAGAACGTCGGGTACCGCACCGAGGAGAACAGCCCGTGCAGCGCGTGCCCGAACTCGTGGAACAGCGTGCGCACCTCGTCGACGGTGAGCAGCGTCGGCTCCCCGTCCGGCGGCCGGTTGATGTTGAGCGTGTTCATCACCACGGGCCGGGTACCGAGCAGCTCCGACTGGTCGACCAGCTCGTTCATCCACGCCCCGCCGCGCTTGGACTCCCGCGCGTACGGGTCCAACCCGAACAGCCCGAGCGGCGTGCCGTCGGCGTCGAGCACCTCCCAGAGCCGGACGTCCGGGTGGTACATCGGCAGCTCGGTGCGCTCGGTGAGGGTGATCCCGTAGAGCTGCCCGGCAGCGTGGAACACCCCGTCCCGCAGCACCCGGTCCAGCTCCAGGTAGGGGCGCAGCGCGGCGGCGTCGATGCGGAAGCGCTCCGCGCGCAGCCGCTCCGCGTAGTACGCCCAGTCCCACTGCTGCAGCTCGTGGCCGTCCCGCGCGGCCAGCTCGCCCAGCTCGGCGGCCTCGCGGTCGGCGTTGGCCACCGCCGCCGGGGCCAGGTCGGCGAGCAGCCCGGCGACCGCGTCGACCCCGGGGGCGGTGGCGTCGTCGATCACGTACGCCGCGTGGGTCGGGTGGCCGAGCAGCCGGGCCCGCTCGGCGCGCAACCGGGCCAGCCGGAGCACGGCGGCGCGGGTGTCGGTGTCGTCGCCGTGCGAGCCCCGGTCGACCGACGCGCGGAACAGCCGCTCGCGCAGCGCCCGGTCGCGCAGCGCGGCGAGCACCGGCTGGCCGGTCGGCAGCACCAGCGTGAGCAGGTACCCGCCCGGGTAGCCGCGGGCGGTGGCCGCGCCGGCCGCGGCGGCGATCGCGCCCTCGGACAGCCCGGCCAGCCGCGCGACGTCGTCCACGTGCACCGCGGCGGCGTTCGCCCCGGCGAGCAGCCGTCCGCTGAAGTCGGCGGACAGCGCGGAGAGCTCGGCGTTCAGCTCGCGCAGCCGCGCCTGGTCGGTCTCCCCCAGCTCGGCGCCGGCGCGGACCGCGTCCCGGTGGCGCCGCTCGAGCAGCCGCAGCGGCTCCGGGTCCAGCCCCAGCCCGGCGCGGTCCCGGTGCAGCGCCTCGAGGCGGGCGAACAGCCGGGGGTCCAGCGCGATCGCGTCGGCGTGCGCGGCCAGCCTCGGCGCGATCTCCGCGCGCAGCGCCTCGATCCGCTCGGTGGTGTGCGCGCCGGCCCGGCCGAGGAACACCCTGGCGACCCGGGCGAGTGTCTGCCCGGAGCGCTCCAGCGCCTCCACGGTGTTGGCGAATGTCACCGGCTCGGCCGCGACGATCGCCTCCAGCTCGGCCCGCTGCTCGGCCATCCCGGCCTCGAACGCGGGCAGGTAGTGGTCGTCGGTGATCGCCGTGAAGTCGGGCAGCTGGTAGGGCAGGCCGCTCGGGGCGAGAAACGGATTGTCGGACGCCATTCGCTCAGCGTATCGACGATTACCCGACGGCTACCGAAAGGCCGACATACCGATCGACAAAGTATCCTGGATTGTCGAGGAACGTTCTGCGGTATGCCGGCATCCGGACGGAACGGGGATCCGCGCAGAAAAAAAGGCCGGATCCAGCGTCCCCCGAGACGCCGGATCCGGCCCTGCATCCGCTCGATCCGCTCCCCAGCGACCAGCGGTTGGTCTGATGAGATAGTGATACCCCTCAGCGGGCCGCCGTCAAACAACAATGCCCCGATCAGTAGGGCAGATCACACCGGTGGGTGATTGCGCGCGGGGCATATTGAATTACACGGCTGTGGTTCGCTAATCCGAATCGAGCGGGTTGTGGCGCAGTACCAGCAGCGCGAGGTCGTCGGCCTTGTTCCGGCCCAGCTGCTCGATCAGCCGGTCGCAGACCTCGCCGGGAGCCATGTCGAACGAGACGGCGTCGCGCAGCGCGTCCATCCCGTAGTCCAGGTCGTGGATCCGGTCCTCGATCAGCCCGTCGGTGGTGAGGATGATCTCCCAGGCCGGCGGGAGCGGCACCCGGGTGGCCTCGGGTTGGGGCAGCCCGAGCCCCAGCATCGGCCCCCGGACGTCCAGGTAGCCGATGCTGTCGGGGGTGACGAGCAGCGGCGGCACGTGCCCGGCGTTGACCACCTCGGCCGAGCAGCGCTCCCGGTCGATGAGCAGCAGGCACACGGTCACGAAGTTCCACCGGTGGTAGCGCCGCAGCACCACGTCGAGCTTCTCCAGCAGAGTCCTCGGCGAGTAGTCCTCGGTGGCGAAGGCGCGCAGCGCGTGCCGGATCTCCACCATGACGATCGCGGCCTCGATCGAGTGGCCGGCCACGTCGCCGATCGCCACGAGCAGCCGGCCGTCCGCGAGCTCGGCCAGCTCGTAGAAGTCCCCGCCGATCTCGGCGTTGCGCGCGGCCGGCACGTACCGCACGGCCGTCCGCAACCCCTCGACCAGCGGGACGTCCTCGGGCAGGAAGCTGCGCTGCAGGGTCAGCGCGAGGCTGTGCTCCTCGATCTGGATACGCAGCGTGTCCAGCGTGAGCATCGCGGCGTTGCCGAGCTGGGCGAGCACGCTCTTCTCCACCGTGGACAGCCCGTCGCGGCGGATCGCGACGCACACCGGTGGCCTGCCGGGCCGGGTCCGCAGGCACAGCGTGGCGCTCGCGTCGGGCACCTCGTCCTTCGGCGCGACCGACCCCCACGGCGCGTGCAGCAGCGAGGTGTCCCGGACGCGGTTGAACGCGGTCGGCACGTCGAACCCGGAGAGCAGGCCGGCGGGCGCCACGTCGGTGTGCGGCTGGCCGTCCCCCGCGTCACCGACCAGGGTGCGGCACAGGGTGGCGTCGAGCTCCCCGACCAGTGCCACGGCCGGCACGGCGAAGATGTCGCTCGCCGCCCGGGCCAGGACGGTGGTGAGCTCGTCGATGCTGGTCGCCGCGTTCATGGTGAGCGTGGCGCCGTTCAGCTTCGTCAGCAGCTCGGCCAGCCGCTCGGCCTCGGCCCGCGCGCGGTAGTAGCGCAACAGGGCGGCCACCGTGGCCAGCAGCTCGTCGGCCTCCACCGGCTCGGTGAGGTAGGCGTCGGCGCCCTGGTTGAGCCCCTGCGCGCGGTCCACGCCCCGGATGGAGGTGGCGGACAGGTGGATCACCGGCTGCGCCATCGCCGGGTCGTTCTTGATCCGGCTGCAGACGTCGAACCCGCTCATGTCCGGCAGGCCGACGTCCAGCACCACGAGGTCGACCGGGGTGTCCTCGCTGGCCAGCGCGTCCAGCGCCGCGGTCCCGGTGGACGCCTCAACGACCCGGTGGCCCGAGCGCCGCAGCCAGGTCCCGGTCACGTACCGGCTGGCCGCGGTGTCATCGACGACCAGGATGGTGGCGGGCCCGCCGTACGCGGGCACTGGTGCGGTCATGTGGTCTCCCCGACCAGACGGCTGGCTCCGGCCGCGGCCCCGATGAGCTGGTCGGCCGAGAGGCGGGACTTGTCGAGCACGACCGCGAGGCTGTTCAGCCGGGCGAGCTCGGCGCGGTCCAGGGCCGCCGAGGTCACCACCACGATGGGCACGTCCCGCAGCCGGGGGTCCTCGCGCATCATGGCCAGCAGGGCGCGACCGTCCGGTGGCGGGATGTTCAGGTCGAGCAGCACCAGGTCCGGGCAGGCGTCCCGCAGCGCCCGCAGGGCCGCACCGCCGTCCTCGGCCTCGGTGACCTGCCCGGCGTGCGGGGCGATCGAGCCGCGCAGCACCCGCCGCATCCCCGGGTCGTCCTCGACGATCAGCACGGACCCGAACCGAGGGGGGCTGCCCGGCGAACCCTCGCCGGCATGCTCGGTCAGCGGCAGGCGGAGCGCGACCCGGGTGCCCCGGCCCGGTTCGCTGGTCAGGCCGAGCGTGCCGCCGAGGAGCTGCGCCAGCCGGCTCGCGTAGGGCAGGCCCAGCCCGGTCCCGCCGGACACCTGCTGGAGCGGGCCGGGGACCTGGTGGAACTCCTCGAACACCCGCTGCTGGTGCTCCTCGGGAATGCCGATCCCGGTGTCCGACACGACGATCTCCACCTGTCCGAGGTCCGGCCGGGGGGACGCGGAGCAGCGGACCTCGCCGTGCTCGGTGAACTTCAGGCCGTTGCCGATGACGTTGCGCAGGATACGGGTGAGCATCACCGGGTCGGTCCACACGAACCGGCAGTCGGCCGGTTCCTCCACCACCAGCGCCACCTCGGGCGTCAGTGCCAGCGGGCGCAGGGTCGCGCGCAGCTGGTCGAAGATCGACTGCAGGGCCACCAGCTCGGGGTGCGCCTCCAGGTGGCCGGACTCGGCCTTCGCCACGTCGAGCAGCTCGTTGACCAGGGCCTGCAGCACCGTGCTCGACTCCCTGATCAGCTGCACCTGGCGGTGCTGCTCCTCGGACAGCGGATCCGCCGCGGCGTCGAGCAGCAGGCCGGACAGGCCGATCACGGCGTTGATCGGGGTGCGCAGCTCGTGGCTGACGTTCCGCCAGAACCGGGTCTTGGCCTCGCTCGCCTCGCGCAGCTCGATCGACTTCTCGTCGAGCTCGGCGTACAGCGCGACGACGCCCTGGTTGGTCTGGTCGAGCTCGAGGGACAGCTCGGCGTGCAGCGCCAGCACGCCCTGGTTGGTCTCCTCCAGCTCCGTGTTGACCCGGATGAGGTCGTCCTGGCGGAGGGTGAGCGTCTCCAGCGCGCGCACCAGGTCGTCGTTCTGCCGGTGCAGCTCGTCGAACGCGCTCCTCGGCTTCGACCCGCGACACTTCACCCGCAGCTCGGACAGCCAGGCCGGGGTCAGCGGCCCGGCGTGCGGGGGCAGCCGTTTGGCCAACGACACCGACCCTCCATCCGCCTCGGAGCGGACCTCGCAGCGGTCGGTCAACCGCCTCGCGGCGGCCACCCCGTCGAGCTTCGCCAGCGCGTGGGACGACGCAACGCCGGGCAGCTGCCCCTGCCAGCGCGCCTCCAGCCGCAGCTCCGGCGCCCCCTCGTCGGCCAGCGAGAACGTCACCGTGGCGGCCCGCCGGCGCACCGCCAGCTCGCGGCCGAGCTCGCTCAGCGCGGTGGCCACCCGGACCTGGTCCTGGTTCTCCAGGCCGACCAGCGCGGCCACCTCCCGCGCGCGCTGGCGCGCCAGGAACACGTCCTGCTCGCCGCGCAGCTGCAGCTCCAGCACCACGCCGCTCATCCGGCCGCCCTCCCCACCAGCACGCAGGCGTCGTCGCGCCGGGTACCCGCATCGCGCAGCACCGTGGCCCCGACGACCAGCGGGCTCGGCGACGGCAGCTCCGCCAGGCTCTTCGCGCCCCACCGCTGGCTGACCCCGTCGGAGTGCATGACCACCACCGACCCGGCGGACAGCGGGTACTCGAACACCTTGATCGTCGGCTCCCGGTACCCGGCGATCCCGCCGATCGACACCAGGCCGCGCGCGCCGTCCGGGCCGATCACGTTGCCGGCGATGTTGCCGACGCCGACGTAGCGCAGCCGACCGGCGGCCACGTCGAGCTCGGCGATCGCCACCGCGGCGCCCCGGGTGCCGCGCAGCGCGTGGTGGATCGCGGCCATGGCCTCCGGCGGGCCGGGCGGCCGCGTCCCGGCGGTGAACTCGCGCACGGCCTGCTGGGCGGCCGCGGCGGCCAGCGGACCGTGCCCGGAGCCGTCGGCCACCATCAGCGTCACCCGGCGGCCGTCGCGGCGTACCGCGTAGGCGTCGCCGCACGCGCTCTCCCCGAGCAGTGCCCGGGTGATGCCGGCGGCCGGCGGCACGGACGCGTCCTCGGTCAGCGTCGGCCGGGCGCGGCGATCACCCTCGAAGCGGGCCACCACCACCGTTCCGCCGCCGTTCCCCGAGCTGATCTGCAGGTGGTCGGACAGCCGCTCGACCGCGCCGAGGCCGATGCCCAGCGTGCCGCCCGTGGAGTGCCCGTCGCGGCGGGCCCGCTCGACGTCGGGGATCCCCGGCCCGGTGTCGACCGCCACCACCTCGACCGCCGCCGAGTCGGACGCTCGGACCGCGCGCAGCAGCAGCGCACCGCCGCCGGCGTGCCGGTAGGCGTTGCCGGCGATCTCGGTGACCGCCAGGCCGACCTCGGCGGCCCGGGACTCGGGCAGCCCGAGGTCGTGCGCGAGGGTCGAGGCAGCCCGGCGCGCGGCGCCCGCGCTGCTCGGCGAGTCCAGCGCCAGCCAGGCCACGTCCTCGACGGTCGAGCCGGCCACTACGGCCCCGGTCCCGTCATCGGGTCCACTTGGTCACCGTGACCGTGGTACCGACGCCCGACTTGCTCTCGATGTCGAACTCGTCGACCAGCCGCCGCGCGCCGCTGAGCCCGAGGCCGAGACCGTTACCGCTGGTCCAGCCGTCGGTGAGGGCCAGGTCGAGGTCCTCGATGCCGGGCCCCGAGTCGGCGAAGGTGGCCCGGATCCCCCGCCTGCCGTTGCGGCTGAGGGTCTCCACCAGGGCCGTGCCCGACCCGCCGTAGGTCACCACGTTGCGGGCGAGCTCGCTCGCGGCGGTGACCAGCTTGGTCTGGTCGACCAGCGAGAGCTTCACCGCCTGCGCGCGGCTTCGGACCAGCTGCCGCACCCGGACCACGTCGTCGCCGTTGCGGATCGGCAGGTGCTCGGTGTCCTCCGCACTCGTCATGGCATGACGAGGCGCATGCCGGGCGGGGGCCCGTCCTCACCGCCCTCCGACTCCTCCAGCGGCTCGTCGTCGAGGTCACCGTCGTCCTCGGCGTCCCGCTCCAGGATGGCCAGGCCCTTCTCCAGGTCGAGCGCGGTGCGCACCCCGTCCAGCGACAGCCCCAGCTCGACCAGGGTGATCGCCACCGCCGGACGCATGCCGACCACCACCGTCTCGGCGTCCAGCACCCGGGACAGCGCCGCGATGGAGGCGAACATCCGGCCGATGAACGAGTCGACGATCTCCACCGCGGAGATGTCGATGATCACGCCGCGCACCCCGGTCGCGACGATCCGCTCCGCCAGCTCCTCCTGCAGCGCGAGGACCGAGTCGTCCTGCAGGTCGATCTGGATCGAGACCAGCAGCGCCCGGCCCAGGCGCAGGATCGGGACCCGGTCCATCAGCGAGCCTTGCGCGGCCGGGCGCCGGGCAGCGCCGAGGCGCGGTCCCGCAGCGAGTAGCGCAGCGCGTCGGCCAGCGTCGCCTTGGTCGGGATGTCGCCCAGGTCGATCCCGAGGGCCACGATGGTCTGCGCGATCTGCGGCCGGATCCCGGAGATGGTGCACTCGGCGCCCATCAGGCGGGCCGCCACGACCGTCTTGAGCAGGTGCTGCGCCACCTCGGTGTCCACCGCCGGCACGCCGGTGATGTCGATGATCGCGTGCTCCGACCCGGTGTCGACCAGTGTCTCGAGCAGCTTCTCCATCACGATCTGGGTGCGCGCGGAGTCCAGCGTGCCGATCAGCGGCACCGCGACGACGCCCTCCCACAGCTTCACCACCGGGGTGGTGAGCTCGAGCAGCTGCACCGCCTGCTCGGTGATCACCTCCTCGCGCGCCCTGGCGAACGTCTCGAACGTGAACAGCCCGAGCCCGTCCAGCCACCGCGACGTGGCCACGATCGTGCGGGCCGGTTCGGCCGACTGGTCGGCGAACTCGAACAACGTCTCCTTGAGGCTGAAGACGGCGGACGCGGTCTCCGACGGGGTGAACCCGCGACGCGCCCAGTCCCGCGACATGTCGGCCAGCAGCGCCCTGGGCGCGGCGTAGTCCTCGGACCGGATGTCCAGGCCCGCCTTGTCCAGCGCGGTGGCCAGCGCCGACTGCAGGTCGCTGAAGGTGGGCTCGAGCTCGCGCGGGGTCAACCGACCCCGCAACGGCTCGACGGCCCGCTCCACCCAGCGCCGCAGCAGAGCGGGCTCGTCGCGCCGCATGAGTCGCAGAACGCTCTGCTCGTCCTCGCCTGGCATGTGCGATTCCTCCCCAGCTGTGATCGGTGCGAACACTAGACCTACGAGCCCCACGAATGGCGAGGCGCCAGCGGATGGATTCCGGCCGGACCGGCCCGGTGCCCGGTGGGCCGCTCAGCAGGACCCCGCGGCGGCCCCGCGCAGCCTGCTCGTCAGCCGGACCCGGGTGCCGTGGGCCAGGTCGTCGAACTCGACGGAGTCGGTGAGGGCACGCATCAGCTGCAGGCCCCGGCCCCGGAAGCCGTTGTCCGGCGGCGGCGGGCGCCAGCGCCCCCGGTCGGTGATCGTCAGCACGATGTGCGGCACCGCGTCGCGCTCCACGACGGCGGCATCCACCGTGATGGACTCGCCGTCCGCCCCGTCGGGAAAGGCATGCTCGGTCGCGTTGGCCACCGCCTCGTCCACCACGAGCGTGAGGTCGTCGACCTGCTCGTCGATGCACCCGATCCCGCGCAGCCACGGCCCGAGCAGCCGCCGCACCGCGGTCGGGGTGGTGATGTCGACCGGCAGGTTCCGCCGAAGACACTCCCCAGTCACGATCGGGAAGAGTACTCAGATAAACGACCACCGGGGATACCGGACACCGGCGAAAGCCGGGCCGGCTCGACCTCGGTACTGGTGGAGCTGAGGGGACTCGAACCCCTGACCCTCACACTGCCAGTGTGATGCGCTACCAGCTGCGCCACAGCCCCAGTGACGACGAATCTACCCGACGGACGGCGGGCGGCGGGAACCGGGGTCTCCTCCGGGCGCCCGCACCGCACTACGCTCGTCCGATGAGCACCGTCGAGACCGCGCCGCCGCTGGTCGACCCGGATGCCGAGGGCTGCCCCCCGGAGAGGCGCGCTGAGCTGCAACAACAGCGGCTTCGCGAGCTGGTGGACCGGCTGCTCGCCGCCGACGGGCTGCAGGCCGAGCGGCTGCGCGCCGCCGGGGTGGCCACCGGCGCCGACGTACGGCTCGACGACCTGCCCAAGCTGCCCTCGGTCACCAAGGCCGACCTGTGGGGGTTCTACCCGTGGGGGCTGCTCGCGGTGCCCCAGCGGGACGTGGTGTGCGTGCACGGCTCGTCGGGCACCAGCGGGCGCCCGACGCTGGTGCCCTACACGGCGGTCGACGTGGCGCTGTGGGCGGAGGTGATGGCCCGGGCGCTCGGCGGGGCGGGGGCCACCCGGTCCAGCGTGATCCAGGTGGCCTACGGGTACGGGCTGTTCACCGGCGGCCAGGGCGTGCACCACGGCGGCATGCGGCTGGGCGCCACCGTGCTGCCGATGTCCGCCGGCATGACCGACCGGCAGCTGCGGCTGCTCGCCGACCTGCGCGCCGACCTGCTGTGCTGCACCCCGTCCTACGCGATCCACCTCGGCGAGGCGCTGCGGGCGTCCGGCGCCGACCCCCGGGCCGGCTCGCTGCGCGCCGGGCTGTTCGGCGCCGAGCCGTGGACCGAGCAGATGCGCGACCAGATCGAGGCGCTGCTCGGGCTGCGCGCGCTGGACATCTACGGGCTGTCCGAGATCATCGGCCCGGGGGTGGCCTGCGAGTCGCTGGACAGCGGCGGGATGCTCAACGTGGCCGAGGACCACTTCTACGTCGAGGCGCTGGACACCGAGGACAACTCGGTACCCGACGGCACCCCCGGCGAGCTGGTGTTCAGCACCCTGACCAAGACCGGGATGCCGCTGCTGCGCTACCGCAGCGGCGACGTGGCCACCCTGGCCGGCCCGGCGGAGGGGTCGCCACGGACGCTGCGCCGGATGAGCAAGCTGCTCGGCAGGCGGGACGACATGCTGGTGGTGCGCGGGGTGAACGTGTTCCCCACCGAGATCGAGGCGGTCCTGCTCGCCGACGACCGGGTCAGCCCGCACTACCTGATCGTGGAGGACCGCCGCGACCCGGGCCGCCCCGAGCTGCGGGTGGCGGTGGAGGCGGTGTCCGAGGGGGTCGACGCGGCCGGGCTGGCCCGCGACCTGGACGCCCGGCTGCGGGAACGGCTCGGCGTGGGCTGCGTGCCGAAGGTCGTCGCCACCGGCACGGTGCCGCGCACCGAGGTGGGCAAGGCGCAGCGGCTTCAGCGCTGGACGGCGGGCAGCGAGGTACCCGAGCGGTGGCGCCCGCTGCTCTAGCCCCCGGGTCACTGCTGGGTGACGTTGTCCAGCCACTGGTTGTCCGAGATGTCGGCGCGCTTGCCGTTGACCACGACGGTCGGGGTGCCGAAGCTCTTGGAGCCCTCGGCGCGCAGCGAGGTGTCCTTGCCCGCGCGCTGCGTCTCGGCGGAGATCGCCTTGGCGTGCTTGCCGGAGGTCACGCACTGGGCGAAGGTGGCGGGCGCCCCGACCTCCTGCCCCTTGGCGATCAGTTCCTGGTCGGTCAGCCCGGCCGAGCCCTCGGACGGCTGCTCGGCGAACAGCTTCGTGTGGTACGCGGCGAAGAAACCGGCGTCCGCCGAGCACACCGCCGCGTTCCCGGCGCGCAGCGAGTAGCCCGGCGGGTTGGTGGCCCGGTTCAGGATGGCCACCGGGTGGTAGCGCACCTGGATCTTGCCGTCGTTGATGGCCTTGGTGATGGCCCCGCCGTCCCTGGCCTCGAAGTTGCCGCAGATCGGGCAGAGGAAGTCCTCGTAGATGTCGACCGTGGTGGGCGCGGCCTTGCCGGCCGTGACCACCGAGCCGCTGACCGTGGTCGAGTAGGTGGCGGCCACCTGCTCGGAGGAGCTCGTCCGGAACGACGCGAAGGTCCACGCGGCGAGGCCGGCGATCACCAGCACCCCGATCACGATGTACACCGGCTTGAGGTTGCCGCTCTTCGTTGCCATCTCAGGCCCCCTCTCCGCTCAGCAGCGGGCCACCGCCGCGAGCGAGCACACCGTCCAGCGCGAGCAGCGTGCTCGGGCGGATCATCAGCCAGACCGCGAGGACCATGAACCCGGAGTCCCGCAACAGCTCCGTACCGTAGCTGGTCTGGTCGGCGCCGACCTCACCGCCACCGCCGAAGCAGCCGCAGTCGATCGCCAGCCCGCGCGCCCATGCCTGGGTGACGCCGGCGATGAACACCAGCAGCAGCAGCCCGGACAGCACCGCGACCAGCCGGGTGCCGACCCCCAGCACGAGCAGCAGCCCGAGCGCCAGCTCGAACCACGGCAGGCCGCCGGCCACCACGCCGACCAGCGACCGGGGCAGCACCCGGTAGGCCTGCACCGCGGCGTGCGTCTGCAGCGGGTCGGACGCCTTGATCGCCCCGGACACCAGCCAGACGGCGGCCAGCCCGAGCCGAACCACGGTGCCCAGCGCGTCCAGCACCCGTGGCGACGGTCCGGTGGAGGTGCGCACGCGGGCAGCCTAGCGACGCCGCCGACCCGGGCCGACAGCACCTCCGCACCCGGCACAGGGGTGCCTGTGATGACCTAGGACAGGCTGCGCACGGTCCACCGCCGACGACCACTGCGGGTACTCTGACGTGCGAAGATGCGCGGAGAAGTGCCGAGACGCGCGGAGGGGACGCGATGAGCGCACGGGGACGGGCCGCGCCGCCCGAGGGCCGGTCGGAGATCGGGCACCAGCACAGCGACGTGTCCGGCGGCTGGCTGCGCGCCGCCGTGTTCGGCGCGATGGACGGCCTGGTGACGAACATCGCGCTGGTCGCCGGGGTCGGCGGCGGCGGGGCAAGCGCCCGCACGATCGTGCTCACAGGCACCGCCGGGCTGGTGGCCGGCGCGTTCTCCATGGCACTCGGCGAGTACTCCTCGGTGGACACCCAGAACAACGCGGTGCAGGCCGAGGTGGCCGTCGAGCGGGAGGAGCTGCGCATCCACCCGGACGCCGAGCGCGCCGAGCTGGTCGGGATGTACGAGACGATGGGGCTGTCCGAGGAGACTTCCCGCCGGCTGGCCGAGGAGGTGCACCGCGACCCCGAGCTGGCCGTCCGGGAGCACATCACCGCCGAGCTCGGGGTGAACCCCGACGAGCAGCCCTCGCCGTGGACCGCCGCGATCTCCTCGTTCTTCTGCTTCGCGGTCGGCGCGCTGGTGCCGCTGGTGCCCTACCTGCTCGGGTTCGACTCGCTGGCCGCCGGCCTCGCGGTGGGTGGCGCCGGACTGTTCGTGGCCGGGGCGCTCGTCGGCCGGTTCACCACCCGGTCCTGGTGGCTGGCCGGGCTGCGCCAGCTGGCCTTCGGCGCGATCGCCGCCGGTGCCACCTACCTGGTCGGCTCGCTCATCGGCGTGGCCACCGGTGGTTGACCGAGCGTCTCCGGGGCCCGTACCGCCACCGCCCACGCGGCCACCGCCACCAGGCCGGCCAGCGCGAACGCCGTGCCGTAGGAGGCGTGCTCCACGACCAGGCCGGTGAGCACCGGGCCGAGGATCGCACCCAGGTCGGACACCATCTGGAAACCCGCCAGCACCGGGCCGCCCCGGCCCCGGCCGCCGATCACGTCGGCCACCGTGGCGTTCATCGCCGGCACCAGCATCCCGCTGCCCACCCCGCCGAGCAGCGAGCCGACCAGGAACAGCGGCAGCGACCCGCTCACCCCCAGCACGGCGGTGACCCCCGCGGTGACCAGCAGGCCGGCCAGCAGCGGCCGCCGCCGACCCCGCCGGTCGGCCCACCGCCCGGCCAGCAGCAGCGTGCCCATGTCGCCCACCGCGAAGGCGCCGAGCGCGAACCCGGCCCAGCTCGGCTGCTCGTGCAGGCCCTCCACCACGAACAGCGGCACCAGGGCGATCCGTACGCCGTTCACCGCCCACCCGTTGGCGAAGCTCGCGGCCAGCGCTCCTCGGTACGCCCGGGTGCGCAGCGCCGCCCGCACCGACGTGCCGGACACCCCGCCGCCGGGTATCCGGCCGGACAGCGCGGAGCGGCGCAGCAGCAGCCCGGTGGCCGTGGCGCACAGCACCAGCGCCACCGCGTACACCACGAACGGCGCGCGCAGGCTGACCGCGACCAGCCCGCCGCCGAACAGCGGCCCGGTGACCCCGCCGAGCAGGAACCCGGTGGACCACAGCCCGGACGCCCTGGCCCGGCCCGCCGGCGGCGCCATCCGCAGCAGCAACGACACCGAGGACACCGAGAACATCGTGGAGCCGATGCCGCCCAGCGCCCGGAACAGCAGCAGCTGCCAGTAGGTCTGCGCCACCGCGCAGGCCCCGGTGGACAGCGCCACGATGCCCACCCCGAGCAGGAACACCCGCCGCTCGCCGAGCGCGTTCACCAGGCGGCCGCTGACCGGGGCGAACCCCAGCCGGAACAGCGCGAACGCGCTGATCACCGCGGTGGCGGCGGTGATCCCCACGTGGAAGCTCCGGGCGAACGTGGGCAGCGCGGGGGCGACCAGCCCGTACCCCACCGCGACCAGGAACGCGGCGCAGACCAGCACCCAGATCTCCCGGGGCAGCCGGGGCGGGGCGTCGGGCGGGCCGACCGTGCCCGGCGGGCCGGTGGTGCCGGGCGGGCCGCTGGTCACCGACCGCCGGGGCCGGCGAACAGGTCGTCCTCCCAGCCCTGCTCCGTCGCGCCCGCCGGCCCGCGCTCGCCGCGCACCAGCTGGAAGTGCTCCAGCGCGAACTCCGGCCGGCGCACCATGTTGGCGAAGAACCCCTCGTCGAGGTCGACCTGGCTGCGGTAGGCGCGCATCGCGGCGATCTTGGCGAGGTGGAACTCCCGCCCGTCGACCCGCGCGGTGATCACGTCGTCGGTGACCCCCGGCATGTCGGCGGCGATCTCGAACCCGGCCTCCTGGGCCATCCGCAGCACGGCCTCCCGGGGGATCACCGACCAGTACACCTTGGGCACCCGCCACGGCTCGCCCAGCTCGGGGGCGTAGCCGGGGTCGGCCGAGGGCTCCAGGGCCGCCATGGTCACCCGGTGCGCCTGGATGTGGTCGGGGTGGCCGTAGCCGCCGTTCTCGTCGTAGGTGACCACCACGGTGGGCCGCTCCCGGCGCAGCACCTCGACCAGCGCGCGCACCGGCTCGGCCGGCTCGACCCCGGCGAACGCGCGCGGGTCGGCGTTGTCCGGGGTGCCCACCATCCCGCTGTCCCACCAGCGGCCGGCCCCGCCCAGCCACTCGTGCCCGATGCGGCCCAGCGCGGCCAACCCGGCGGCCAGCTCCTTCTCCCGGTGCCGGCCGAGCTCCTCGCCGTCGCCACCGCGCAGCGCCGCGAGATCCTCCGCGACCACCTCGCCCCGCTCACCCCGGGTGCAGGTGACCAGGAAGACGGGTACGCCCTGGGCCGCGTAGTGCGCCATGGTCGCCCCGGTGCCGGTGACCTCGTCGTCGGGGTGGGCGTGCACCAGCAGCAGGCGGCGCCCGTCGGGGCGCGCGGGAGGCGGGGTCATGTCCCCAGTCGACCACGTGGCCCGGACATTCCTCGACCGGGCCGCCCCCGGCGGGGGAAATGTCGGTGCGGGCTTGTACAACCCGGTGATCACGCGTTTCATGCGGCGGGAGAGCCTCCGCCGCCGGGAACGACCGAAGGGACCCCGCACGACCATGGCTGATTTCATCGGCGCGATCGACCAGGGCACGACGAGCACCCGGTTCATGGTGTTCGACCAGGGCGGCAACGAGGTGGTCCGCCACCAGCTGGAGCACGAGCAGATCCTGCCGAGGGCCGGGTGGGTGGAGCACGACCCGACGGAGATCTGGGAGCGCACCCGCTCGGTGGTGCAGACGGCGCTGGGCAAGGGCAAGCTGGCCGCATCCGACCTGGCCGCGGTGGGCATCACGAACCAGCGGGAGACCACGCTGGTGTGGGACCGGAAGACCGGCCAGCCGTACTACAACGCGATCGTCTGGCAGGACACCCGCACCGACCGCATCGCCTCGGCCCTGGAGCGCGACGGCCGGGGTGACGTGATCCGGCGGAAGGCGGGGCTGCCGCCGGCCACGTACTTCTCCGGCGGCAAGCTGCAGTGGATCCTGGAGAACGTCGACGGGGTGCGGGAGGCCGCCGAGCGGGGCGACGCGGTCTTCGGCAACCCCGACACGTTCCTGCTGTGGCACCTCACCGGCGGGGTGGACGGCGGCGTGCACGTCACCGACCCGACGAACGCCAGCCGGACGATGCTGATGGACCTGGAGTCGCTGGACTGGGACGACGAGCTGCTGTCCTTCTTCGGCGTGCCCCGCCGGATGCTGCCGGAGATCAAGCCGTCGTCGTGCCCCGAGCTGTACGGCCGCACGCTCCGCTCCGGGCCGTTCGGCGGTGAGGTCGCCCTGGCCGGCGACCTGGGCGACCAGCAGGCGGCCACCGTCGGCCAGGTGTGCTTCCGTCCGGGCGAGGCCAAGAACACCTACGGTACCGGCAACTTCCTGCTGCTCAACACGGGCACCGAGCTGGTCCGCTCGACGCAGGGGCTGCTGACCACGGTGTGCTACCAGTTCGCCGACCAGGACCCGGTGTACGCGCTGGAGGGCTCGATCGCGGTCACCGGGTCGGCCGTGCAGTGGCTGCGCGACCAGCTGGGCATCATCTCCGGGGCCGCCCAGTCGGAGACCCTCGCCCGCCAGGTCGAGGACAACGGCGGGGTCTACTTCGTGCCGGCATTCTCCGGGCTGTTCGCCCCGTACTGGCGCTCGGACGCGCGCGGCGCGATCGTCGGGCTGTCCCGGTTCAACACCAACGCGCACCTGGCCAGGGCCACCCTGGAGGCCATCTGCTACCAGAGCCGCGACGTGGTGGAGGCCATGCAGACCGACTCGGGGGTCACCCTGGACGTGCTGCGGGTGGACGGCGGGGTGACCGCGAACGAGCTGTGCATGCAGCTGCAGGCCGACGTGCTGGGCGTGCCGGTGTCCAAGCCGGTGGTGGCCGAGACGACCGCGCTGGGCGCCGCCTACGCGGCCGGGCTGGCCACCGGTTTCTGGCGGTCCACCGACGAGCTGGTGCAGAACTGGAACGAGGGCCGGCGGTGGGAGCCGACCTGGGACGACGAACGCCGCAAGTCCGGGTACGCCGACTGGAAGAAGGCGGTGACCAGGACGTTCGGCTGGGTGGACGTCGAGTGAGGGGCCACCTGCCGGAGGTTCGGTGGGGTCTCCGGGGCCGGTCGGGTGAAAGGGCCGGGCCGCGGGTTCCCCCCGGCCCGGGATGGCGCAACGCTCGCCTCCCAACGAGGAGGCACTCATGTCCGATCTGAACCGCGGCCGGGTCACCGCGAACGGCCTCACCTTCGAGTACCTGGAGGCCGGCGCCGGTCCCCTGGCGCTGTGCATGCACGGGTTCCCGGACAGCCCGTTCACCTACCGTCACCTGCTGCCCGCGCTGGCGGCCGCGGGCTTCCACGCCGTCGCCCCGTTCGTGCGCGGGTTCGCCCCGACCGAGCTGCCGGCGCTGCGGGCGAGCGTGCACACCAGCGTCATGGTGGCCGACCAGATCGCGCTGTCCCGCGAGCTCGGTGGCGGCAAGGACGCGCTGCTGGTGGCGCACGACTGGGGTGCGGTCGGGGCCTGGGGCGCGCTGGGCAGGGCGCCGGAGCTGTGGGGCCGCTCGGTGATCATCAACATCCCGCCGTTCGACATCTTCGGCGAGAACCTGAACACCTACGCGCAGATCAAGCGGAGCTTCTACTTCTGGTACTTCCAGATGCAGCGGGTGATCGAGGACCGGATCCGGCAGGACGACTTCGCGTTCATCCGGGACATCTGGGGTGACTGGTCCCCCGGCTACCGCGCCGACGAGGACCTGGTGCACATCCGGGAGGCGCTGGCCGACCGCAACCACCTGCGCGCGGCGCTGGGCTACTACTGGGGCCAGTTCGACCCGACCCGGTTCGGTTCGCCGGAGTGGGCGGCCGAGCAGGAGGCGGCGTGGGGTGGCGGGGCGGTCGACCATCCGGTGCTCTACCTGCACGGCACCACCGACGGCTGCCACGCCGTGACCCATGAGCAGGTGGAGCGCGTGGTCGGCTACGGCGGCCCCGGCTCGGAGTCCGAGCTGATCGAGGGCGTCGGCCACTTCATGCTGGTGGAACGCCCTCGCGAGATCAACGACCGGATCCTGAACTGGCTGAAACGAACCGGCGGCTGACCAGGAACCCCCGCAACTCCCGCAACCCCCGCAACATCCGCCCCCAACCAGGCCAAGGCCGAAGGCCGAGGCGAATGGCCGAGGCGAATGGCCGAGGCCGATGGCCGAAGGCCGAGGCGAATGATCGAGGCGGATGCTGGTCCGGGCGTGTCGGGTCCTCGCTGGGTCGGGAGGAGCTCGCACCGTGGGGGGCATGGGGGGCTCGGCCCCCCAACGTGATGACGAAGCGACCCCTGTCCGCGCTTTCCGCGGACAGGGGTCGCCCAGGTCGTGGAGGTGCCGGGAATCGAACCCGGGTCCTCCGGCGCATTGCAAGGGCTTCTCCGTGCGCAGTCCGCTCTGTCTCTACTCGGATCCTCCGGTCACGCGAACAAGCCGGTGTGACGATCCCAGTCGCTGTTTGATGTCCCGCCCGACCCCGCGACCGGATCGGACGGTGAGTCCCCTAGCTGATGCCGGACTCCGGGGCGGGGACGCCCCCGGGCCGACAGACGCTAGCTCTCGCTCAGGCGGCGAGGGCGAATGCGTCGCGCTTAACCTGTTGGTTGGCGCTTAATTGGTTTGCGACGGGTGGTTAACGAGATCATCGTCGCCTTCCTCGACACGCTTCCCCTTGCTCAACGTCCGAAGTCGAAACCGTTCACCCCCTGGTGCCGCTCGGTGCGGCTGACCGCTCCAGGGTAACGCCTCCGGCAACTCGGATCATCCCGGCGGTGCGGCCGTCAGGCCACACCCAGCAGCCGGGCCGGCGTGTGGT
The DNA here is from genome assembly GCA_036497465.1 of Pseudonocardia sp. Taxonomy (GTDB): domain Bacteria; phylum Actinomycetota; class Actinomycetes; order Mycobacteriales; family Pseudonocardiaceae; genus Pseudonocardia. Next base: position 29,107 of record DASXJJ010000025.1, read on the forward strand.
GCACCACACGCCGCAGGAACTCCGGCCCCAGCCGGTCGTCCGCCGCGGCCCAGCCCTGGATCGCGCGCAGCTGCTCGACGTAGGCGTACGGGATCTGCGGGAAGTCGGTGCCCAGCACGACGCGGTCCCCGGCGTCGGCGAGCCGGGCGGCCCAGTCCGGCGGCAGCGGCATCTTGTCGGCGAAGAAGTCGACGCCGACCATCGTGGTGTCCAGGTGGACGTTCGGGTAGCGGGCGGCCAGCGCGAGGGCCTCGAGGTAGTCGGGCATGCCGGAGTGGGCCAGCACGGCGGTGAGCCGGGGGTGCGCGGCCAGCACCTGACCGAAGACGTCCAGCCCGGTGTGCGCGCCGCGCGTCGGGCCGTGGCCGCAGTGCACCACGGCGGGCACCCCCGCCTCGGCGATCAACCCCCACGCCGGCTGCAGCAGCGGGTCGCCCGGGTCGAACCCGCCGATCTGCACGTGCACCTTCACGCACCGCGCACCGGCCACCAGCGCGGCGCCGAGGTAGTCGGCCACTCCCGGCTCGGGGTAGATGGTGGCGGTGGGGACGGCGGCCGGGGTGCGCGCCGCGAACTCCAGCGCCCAGCCGGTCAGCCATTCCGCCATGCCGGGCTTGTGCGGGTACACCAGTGGCGCGAACCGCAGCACGCCCAGCCGGCGCAGGATGTCCACCCGCGTCGGCTCGTCGTAGCGGTAGTGGATCGGCCAGCGCATGCCGTAGTGCTCCTGCGCGTGGTCGAAGTAGTCCCAGACCTTGCGGGTGACCCGGTCCGGCAGGAAGTGCACGTGCAGGTCGACCAGGCCGGGCAGGCCCAGGTCGGCGGCCCAGCGCGGCACGTCCGCGTCGTCCACCGGCGGCTCCGGCAGGTCGGCCGCCCGGCTCACTCCATGCCCTTGGCGCGCCTGCCCATCACGCGGCGGATCTCCCGCTCGGCGTCGCGCTTCGCCAGCGTCTGCCGCTTGTCGTGTGCCCGCTTGCCCCGGGCCAGCGCCAGCTCGACCTTCACCTTGCCGTCGGAGAAGTACATCTTCAGCGGCACCAGGGTGAGCCCGCCCTCGCGCGTCTTGCCGATCAACCGCTCGATCTCCGCGCGGTGCAGCAGCAGCTTGCGGGTGCGCCTCGCCTCGTGGTTCGTCCAGGAGCCCTGCGTGTACTCCGGGATGTGCACGTTGCGCAGCCAGATCTCGCCGTCGTCGACGGTGGCGAACGCATCGACCAGCGACGCCCGGCCCAGCCGCAGGCTCTTCACCTCGGTGCCGACGAGCATGATCCCGGCCTCGTAGGTGTCCAGAATCGCGTAGTCGTGCCGCGCCTTCCGGTTCGACACGATCACCTTCTGGCCCTTCTCCTGCATGCCTCCAGGTTACGGCTCCTGCCCCGCCGCGCGCGGCACGGGCTCGGCGGTGCGATCGCGAACGGTCCGGGCGATCCCTCCCCCGGGCCGGGCGCGGGCTGCTTGCCTGAACGCCATGACGTGGGACCCAGACCGCACGCGGAACCTGCCCCGGGTGCCGGGGCGGGCCGGCAGCCGCCCGGGGTGTCCCGGCGCCGGCTCCGACCTGACCCGCCGGGCGGCACTGGTCGGCGGGCTGTTCGCGCTGGTCGTGGTGCTGATCACCGGCGTGGCGGTGGTGGTGGGCCCGGCGGCCGGGCACCGCGCCGGTGGCTGGTCCGGTTACCTCGGGCCGGTCCTGGCCAAGGGCCACGGATCGGACGACGACTCCGGTTCGGACGGTTCGGACCCGGACGGCTCCGATGACCCGGGCAGGTCCGGATCCGGTGGGTCGGGAGGCGACTCCAGCGATTCGCACGGGTCGGGCGACTCCGAGGACTCGGACGGTGGCGGCAGGTCGGGCGACCACGGGTCCGGTGACCACAAGTCCGGCGGCGACTCCGACCGCGGCGGCAGGCCCGGCGGCGACAAATCCGGCGGCGATGACTCGGAGGGTGGCAGGTCGGGCGGCGGCTCGGGTGCTTCGGGATCGGACGGCTCGGGTTCCGACGGCTCGGGTTCCGACGGCTCGGGTTCCGAGGGCTCGGGTTCCGACGGCTCGGGTTCGGACGGCTCGGGTTCGGACGGATCCGGATCGGGCGCGGGCTCCGGTACGGGCGCCGACGCGTCGGCGCCCGTACCGGCGGCGGGATCCTCCGGGTCCGGGGCGTCCGGTGGCGCCGGCCCGACAGGCATGGCGGGCGCCGGGGCCGATCCGGGTGCCCCGGCGGCCGCGGCCGACGGCACCGCCGCCGGCTCGGGTGGCGGCGCCGGCGCGCCTGGCGGGCCGCCCAGCGGCACCGGCGTTGCGCCGCTCGGCGCCGGCGGGCGCGGTGCCGCCGCCGGTACGCCGTTGACCTGCACCAAGGAGGTCACCGACGCGGCCGGTATCCAGTCGGCACTGTCCACCTCGGCCCCCGGCGACGTCATCTGCCTGCGCGCCGGGGCACCGGGCACCGGCTCGCCGGGCGGCGGGTCCCCGGTCGGCGGGTCACCGGGCACCGGCTCGTCGGGCACCGGACCGTCGGGCACGCTCGGCGGCGCAGGCCCACCCGGCTCGCCGGCCGGCACCGGCGGGTCGGGCGCCGGCTCCTCCGGCGACGGTTACTCCGGCCAGGGCGCCGGCGGGGGCTCCTCCCCGGACAGCTCCTCCCCGGGCACCGGCTCCTCCGGCGGCACCGGCTCCTCCGACCAGGGCTCCGCCCGGAGTTCCTCGGGCGGCGGCTCCCCGGGCGGCGACTCCCCGGGTGCGGCGCCCTCGTCGCTGGGCATCTCGATCGGCCCGGCGCGGCTCTTCATCTGGCTGAGCGGCTACTCCGGGCGGGACGGCGGCCGGAGCGCCATCGGCCCGTGCACGGACCGGATCGCCGGCGCCGGGGTGGCCGCCGAGCTCAACCGCCCGCCGGCCTGCCGGTGATCAGGGGTGCGGCGACGGCTCGCGCACCGACGCCACCCCGTGCCCCGCCGCGACCCCGCTACAGCCGCACGTACAGCCGCAGCGTGACGTACCCGGTGACCGACGCGATGCCGATGCCGAGCAGGAACAACCACGGCGAGATGCTCAGGATGTCCGAGTACTGCACGATCGGGATCACGCCGTCGCCGAAGCCGTTGGTGATCGCCGAGTCCAGGAACATCGCCTTGCCGACCAGCAGGCTGCCCACCGCCAGCGCGGTGCCGAGCACCCCGGTCACCGCCGCCTCCAGTAGGAACGGCAGCTGGGTGTACCAGCGCGTCGCGCCGACCAGCCGCATCACCCCCACCTCGGTGCGCCGGTTGAAGGCCGACAGCTGCACCATGTTGGAGATCAGCAACGCGGCCGCGACCACCTCGATGATCGCCAGCGTGAACACCACGTCCCGGATGGTGCGCAGGAAGCTGAACAGCCGCTCCACCACGTCGCGCTGGTCGGTGATCCGGGAGACGCCGACCTTGCCCTGCAACAACGCGCGCAGCGCCCCCACCTGGTTCGGGTCGACGAGCTTCACCCGCAGCGAGGCCGGCAACCCCTGCGGGCGGGCCAGCCCGGCCAGCGTCTGCCCCTGGAACAGCCGCTGGAACCGCGCGTACGCCTGCTGCTGGTTCTCGAAGTTGACCGACTGCACCAGCGGCGAGCTCCGCAGCTCGTCGCGCAGCCCGGCGCAGATGCTCTGCGAGCAGTCCTGGTCACGGGTGGACGCGTCGAGGGTCATCGAGACGACCACCTCGAGCCGGTCGCCGTAGAGCTCCTCGGTGTCGTCGATCGTGTGCACCGCGAGCAGCCCGGTACCGAGCAGGCCCAGCGAGATCGCGGTGGTCAGGATCATCGCGATAGTCATCGTGATGTTCCGCCGCAGTCCGATCAGGACCTCGCGGAAGACGAAGTTGAACCGCATCGCGCCTACCGGCCCACGCCGTAGACGCCCCGGGTCTCGTCCCGGATGACCCGCCCGAGGTCCAGCTCCACCACGCGGCGGCGCATCGAGTCGACGATCGAGTGGTCGTGCGTGGCCATCATCACGGTGGTGCCGGTGCGGTTGATCCGCTCCAGCAGCAACATGATGTCCTGGCTGGTGTCCGGGTCCAGGTTGCCGGTCGGCTCGTCGGCCAGCAGCACCAGCGGCCGGTTGACGAACGCCCTGGCCACCGCGACCCGCTGCTGCTCGCCGCCGGAGAGCTCGCGGGGCATCCGGTGCGCCTTGCCCTCCAGCCCGACCAGCTCGAGCACCTCGGGCACCACCTTCCGCACGGTGCCTGCCGGCTTGCCGATCACCTCGAGGGCGAAGGCCACGTTCTCGCCCACCGACTTGTTCTGCAGCAGCCGGAAGTCCTGGAACACGCAGCCCACCCGCTGGCGCAACCGGGGAACCCGGCGCCGGGGGAGCTTGGCCACGTTCCAGTCCGAGACGAACACGTCGCCCTTGGTCGGGACGTCCTCCCGTAGCAGCAGCCGTAGGAAGGTCGACTTGCCGGACCCGGACGGCCCGATCAGGAAGACGAACTCGCCCTTACCGACGTCGACGGACACCCGGTCGAGCGCGGGCCGGGTCGACGTCCGGTAGGACTTCGAGACGTTCTCCAGCCGGATCACGGGGCGCGAGCCTACCCGCCCCGACCTGGGCTCCCGGCCAGCGACCCGCACCGGGCCCCGACCGGCACGGCACCGACCAGGTGAACGTCAGCGGCCGACGGCCTCCTGCTCGGCGTGGGTCTGCTGCTGGCGGCGCCACCGGATGCCGGCCTCGATGAACCCGTCGATCTCGCCGTCCAGCACCGCGCTCGGGTTCCCGACCTCGAAGTCCGTCCGCAGGTCCTTGACCATCTGGTAGGGGTGCAGCACGTAGGAGCGCATCTGGTTGCCCCAGGACGAACCGGTGTCCTTCAGCGCGTCCATCTTGGCCTGCTCCTCCTGCCGGCGGCGCTCCAGCAGCTTGGCCTGCAGCACCATCATCGCGGAAGCCTTGTTCTGCAGCTGGGAGCGCTCGTTCTGGCAGGACACCACGATGCCGGTGGGCAGGTGGGTGAGCCGCACGGCCGAGTCGGTGGTGTTGACGCCCTGGCCACCGGGGCCCGAGGAGCGGTAGACGTCGATCCGCAGCTCCTTCTCGTCGATCTCCACGTGGTCGCTGGACTCGACGACCGGCGCCACCTCGACCCCGGCGAACGAGGTCTGCCTGCGGCCCTGGTTGTCGAACGGCGAGATGCGCACCAGCCGGTGGGTGCCCTGTTCGACCGAGAGCGTCCCGTAGGCGAACGGGGCGTGCACCTGGAACGTGGCCGACTTGATGCCGGCCTCCTCGGCGTAGGACGTGTCGTAGACGTCGACCTCGTAGGCGTGCCGCTCGGCCCAGCGCAGGTACATCCGCATCAGCATCTCGGCGAAGTCGGCGGCGTCCACCCCGCCGGCCTCCGAGCGGATCGTGATCAGCGCTTCCCTCGGGTCGTACTCGCCGGAGAGCAGCGTGCGGACCTCAAGCGAGCCGATGTCGTGGCGCAGCCGGCCCCGCTCGCCGTCGGCGTCGGCGACCGCCTGCTCGGCCTCGGTACCGTCGGCCTCGTCGGCCAGCTCGTAGAGCACCGGCAGGTCGTCCAGCCGGCTCCGGATCTCGGTGATGTGCCGCAGCTGGGCCTGCGCGCGGGACAGCCGGCTGGTCACCTGCTGCGCCCGTTCCTGGTCGTTCCACAGGTCCGGCTGGCCGGCCTCCTCGGAGAGCTTGTCGACCTCGGTGCGCAGCGCGTCCAGGTCCATCACCGCCTCGATCCCGTCGAGGGTGTTGGACAGGTTCTTGATCTCCGCGCTCACATCCACGTTCACAACGCTCCAGCCTACGGCCCGGCACCGGGCCGTGGGCCGTCGCGTGCCGGCGCGCCCGCGTTCACCCGGGTCACACGACGGCCGTGCCAGTATCCGCTGCCATCGGGCACCCGCGTCCGCGGTGAGGGCGACCTTTCGCCATATACTCCGCCGACACGCGGGTCAGCAAGCGATTAACCGGACGACGCGAAAGGCTCATTCCTCCCATTCCTGACGTGAATGTCGACCACGATTCCGACGCACGAAGGAGAGTCGAGCGGGTGCGTTCGTGCTGAGATACCTGATCAGGAAGAGCCTGAGCTGGTTGCTCATGATCGTCGTGGCCACCAACCTGACCTACTTCCTGGCCAACGCGTTCCTCGACCCGAGGGCCAACTACCTGCAGCTGCGGCCACCGCGCACACCCGAGCAGATCGACCGGTCGCTGTCCCAGTACAACCTGAGCCCGGACACCCCGCTGCTGGAGCGGTGGTGGCACTGGCTCACCGGCATCGCGTTGCACTGGGACTGGGGCCGCTCGCCGATCGGGGAGAGCGTCAACGGCGAGATCGCCTTCCGGATCGGGGTCAGCGCGCAGCTGGTGCTGTTCTCGGTGATCCTGTCCACGGTCATCGGCATCGGGCTGGGCGTCTACACCGCCTCCCGGCAGTACCGGTTCGCCGACCGCTTCTTCCAGGGTCTGTCGATCGCCTCGCTGAACACCCCGGCGGTGGTCGCCGGGCTGGTCGCGGTTCTGCTGGCGATCACCCTCAACCAGGCGCTGGGCGACACGCTGCTCTACGTCGCGGGCGCCTCGTCCCCCACGCTCACCGGGTTCTGGCCCCTGCTGGTGGACCGGCTGCGGCACCTGGTGCTGCCGACCGCGGCGCTGACCGTGATCAGCTATGCCGGGTACCACATGACGCAACGCTCGCTGCTGCTCGACAACATCAACTCGGACTACGTGCGGATGGCCAGGGCCAAGGGGTTGACCCGCCAGCAGGCGATCCGTCGGCACGGCCTGCGCACCTCGCTGATCCCGATCGCCACCAGCGTGGCGTTCAGCATCCCGGCGCTGTTCACCGGCGCGGTGATCACCGAGATGATCTTCGCCTGGCAGGGCATGGGCCAGTACTTCATCCAGACGATCAGCAAGAACGACGTGCACGGCGCCGTCGGTGTCGCCGCGTTCGGTGCCCTGATGACCGCGATCGGCGCGATGCTGGCCGACGTCGCCATCGTCGCGCTCGACCCGAGAGTGCGGGTGACCAACCTGTGACCGCCCACCTGCCGGAGATCCGGCCCACGCTCGACACCGCCGCGCCCGCGGCCGCCGAGGAGACCACCCCCGGCCGGGGCAGGCGGCTGACCCGGCGCCGGCTCTACCTGCGTCGCTTCCTGCGCAACCGCTCCGCCGTCGGCGGCCTGGTCGTGCTGGTGCTGCTGGCGCTGTTCGCGCTGGTCGGGTCGCTGTTCACCGCCTACGGCTATACCGACGTCGACTTCGCCAGCCTGACGGTGCCGCCGTCCCCCGAGCACTGGTTCGGCACGAACGGCGCCGGCAACGACACCTTCGCCCAGGCGGTGCACGGCCTGCAGCGGTCGCTGATCATCGCCCTGACCGTGTCGCTGCTGACCACCGCGATCTCGGCGGTGGTCGGCGCCGCGGCGGCCTACTTCGGCGGGCGGGCGGAGAAGGTGATCCTGGGCATCGTGCACTTCCTGCTGGTGGTGCCCTCGTTCCTGATCCTGGCCCTGGTCTCGCAGCGGGCCGGCGGCGACTGGCGGCTGCTGATCATCGCGCTGACCGCGTTCGGCTGGATGTTCATGGCCAGGGTGGTCTGGTCGATGACGACCTCGCTGCGCGAGCGGGAGTTCGTGCAGGCGGCCCGATTCATGGGTGTGCGCCCGATGCGCATCGTGCTGCGGCACCTGATCCCCAACATCGGCTCGTTGCTGATCATCACGTTCACCCTGGGCGTGGTGAGCACGGTGCAGGCCGAGACGGCGCTGTCGTTCATCGGGTTCGGCGTCCAGCTGCCGGACGTCTCGCTGGGCACCATGCTCAGCGACGGCTCCACCACGATCTCCAGCGCGCCCTGGCTGTTCTACGCCCCGGCCGCGCTGGTGACGCTGCTGACGGTCTCCATGGCGCTGATCGGGGACGGGCTGCGCGACGCGTTGGATCCGACGTCGCGGTCGGGGGGACGCGCATGAGCCCGTCGGCCACCCCCTCGCCCGCGCCGACCGCGCGGCCCACCACCGCCCCGGTGCTCTCGGTCCGTGACCTGCGGGTGTCCTTCCCGTCCGAGGCCGGGCGGGTGGACGCCGTGCGCGGAGTGAGCTTCGACCTGCACCCCGGCCGGACCCTCGGCATCGTCGGCGAGTCCGGCTCGGGCAAGTCGGTCACCTCGCTGGCGGTGATGGGCCTGCTGCCGGACTACGCCTCGGTATCCGGCTCGATCACCCTCGGCGACCGCTCGCTGCTCGAGCTGGACGACGCGCGGATGTCGCGCATCCGGGGCCGGGAGATCAGCATGATCTTCCAGGACCCGCTGTCCTCGCTGACCCCGATCTTCTCGGTGGGCCGGCAGCTCGTCGAGGCTCTGCGGATCCACCAGGACATCGACAAGGACGCGGCCTGGAAGCGGGCGGTCGAGCTGCTCGACCTGGTCGGGATCCCGCACGCGGCCACCCGGGCGCGGTCCTTCCCGCACGAGTTCTCCGGCGGGATGCGCCAGCGCGTGGTGATCGCCATGGCGATCGCCAACGACCCCCGGGTCATCGTGGCCGACGAGCCCACCACGGCGCTGGACGTCACGGTGCAGGCGCAGATCCTCGAGGTGCTGCAGCTCGCCAGGGCGGAGACCGGCGCCGCGCTGGTCATGATCACCCATGACCTGGGTGTGGTGGCCGGCACCGCGGACGACGTGCTGGTGATGTACGCCGGACGCCCGGTGGAGAAGGCCCCGGTGGACGAGCTGTTCGCCCGGCCCCGGATGCCGTACACGATCGGCCTGCTCGGCGCGGTGCCCCGGGTCGACGTGGCCGAGCGCACCCCGCTGGTGCCGATCCAGGGCAACCCGCCGCTGCTGATCGACCCCATCCCGGCCTGCCCGTTCGAGCCGCGCTGCCCGGTCTCGGTCGCCGAGTGCACCGAGCGCGAGCCCACGCTCACACCGGTGCCGGACGCCGGGGCGGGCGGGCACACCGCGGCGTGCCTGCGCGCCGGGGAGATCGAGGACGGCCGGATCGGCGGCGAGCCCGTGTACCCGGTGCCCGCCCCGCCCCCGGCGGCCTCGGCGGAGCTGCCCCGCGAGCAGCGCCCGGCGGTGCTCGAGCTCGACGGCCTGAGCAAGACCTTCCCGCTGCTCAAGGGCAGCCTGCTCAAGCGCAGGGTCGGCTGGGTGTACGCCGTCTCCGACGTCGACCTGGACATCCGGGAGGGCGAGACGCTCGGCCTGGTCGGCGAGTCCGGGTGCGGGAAGACCACCACCCTGCTCGAGATCATGAACCTGCGCCGCCCGGAGAACGGCAGCATCCGGGTCGGCGGGACCGAGGTCGAGCGGGGGCGCACCCGGGCCGACGAGCGGGAGCTGCGGCGCCGGCTGCAGATGGTATTCCAGGACCCGATGGGCGCGCTCGACCCCCGGCTGACCGTCTTCGACATCCTCGCCGAACCGTTGCAGGCCATCGGCGAGTCCGACCGGCAGCGGATCGGCGCGCGGGTCGACGAGCTGATGGCGCTGGTGGGCCTCGACCCCGAGCACAGCGACCGGTTCCCCACCGCGTTCTCCGGCGGCCAGCGCCAACGCATCGGCATCGCCCGCGCGCTGGCCACGAACCCGTCGCTGGTGGTGCTCGACGAGCCGGTGTCCGCGCTGGACGTGTCGATCCAGGCCGGCGTGATCAACCTGCTGAACGAGCTCAAGGCCAAGCTCGCGCTGTCCTACCTGTTCGTCGCGCACGACCTGTCGGTGGTACGGCACATCTCGGACCGGGTCGCGGTGATGTACCTGGGACGGATCGTGGAGATCGGCGCGGTGGACGAGGTGTTCGACCACCCCCGGCACCCGTACACCGAGGCGCTGCTCTCGGCGATCCCGGTGCCCGACCCCCCGGTGGAGCGCAGCCGGGAGCGGGTGATCCTGCGCGGCGACCTGCCCAGCCCGACCGACGCCTCGCCGGGCTGCCGCTTCGCCAGCCGGTGCCCGCTGCACCTGACCCTGGACGACACCCAGCGTGCCCGGTGCACCGGCGAGACGCCGGAGCTGACCGGGAGGGAGGGCACCGACCATCGGAACGCCTGCCACTTCCGCTGACGACCCGACCCGGCCGCGCACCCCGCGCGGCGCCCCGCACCTCGCCGAAGAGAAAGATCGCCTGATGCACGTCGTGAAGAGGACCGCCGCCGTCGCGGCCGCCGCCGTGCTGTCGGTGGCCCTGGCCGCCTGCGGCAGCTCCGGGCCGGGCGGGAACCAGGACATCCGGTCGCTGTCCGCCCAGGCCCAGTACAACCCCCAGCCGTACGAGAACATCAAGGACGGCGGCACGCTCACCACCTCGATCTCGGAGATCTCGCCGCAGTTCAACACCTTCCAGACCGACGGCACGGCGTACACCCTGTCGGTGTGGCGCTGGTACAACCCGCTGCTGATCAACTTCACCGCCGACGGCGACGCCGTGTACAACCCGGACTACCTGACCGACGTCAAGCAGGAGACGGTCGACGGGAACACGAAGATCACGTACACGATCAACCCGAAGGCCACCTACAACGACGGCGCGCCGATCGACTGGCGTTCCTTCGAGTCGACCTGGCGGACCAACAGCGGCAAGGAGCAGGCCTACCTGCCCAGCTCCACCGACGGGTACGACCGGATCGCCTCGGTGACCAGGGGCGCGGACGACCGGCAGGCCGTCGTCACCTTCCAGGGCGTCGACGTCTGGTGGCAGGGCCTGTTCAACGTCCTGCTCAACCCCAAGGCCGCCGACCCCCAGGTGTACAACCAGGGCTACCTCAACAACCCGCACAACGAGTGGGGCGCGGGCCCGTACGTGGTGCAGAAGTACGACCAGCAGAACGGCACCATCACCTTCGCCAGGAACCCGAAGTGGTGGGGCCGCAAGGGCAAGCTGGACACCCGGACGTTCCTGCAGATGGAGCCCTCGGCGGACATCAACGCGTTCCGCAACGGCCAGCTCGACGCCGTCTCGGTGGGCAACAAGGACCGCTACGCCCAGGTGCAGGGCCAGGCGGGCACCGAGATCCGCAAGGGGCCGTCGCTCCAGCTGGACTACTTCACGCTCAACGGGCAGAGCCCGGTGCTGTCCGACCCCAGGGTGCGCAAGGCCATCATGGAGGCCATCGACCGGCACCAGATCACCCGCTTCCACTTCAACGGGCTGGGCTACACCGCCGAACCGCAGGGCTCGATGTCGCTGCTGCCGTTCCAGAAGGGCTACGCCGACACCTTCGACAAGGTGATCCAGTTCAACCCGGACCAGGCGAAGAAGGACCTCGACGCCGCCGGCTGGGTGCCCGGCCCGGACGGGATCCGGACCCGGAACGGCCAGCCGCTGCGGATCACCTACGTCAACACCGGCGACGACACGACCGGCAAGGCGGTGGCCAGCGGCACCGGGGCGATGCTGAAGAACGTCGGGGTGCAGATGGACGTCCGGCAGGTGCCGTCCTCGGACTTCTCGAAGATCGTGACGGGCAAGCAGTTCGACATGTTCTACTCGGGCGTCACGCAGAGCGACCCCTACGGGCTGGCCTACATCTGCCAGCTCTACTGCTCGAACAGCGGGCTGATCAAGTCGGGCGTCAACGACCCGAAGAACGACGAGCTGGTCAAGTCGGTGAACACCCTGCCGACCGCCGAGGCGCAGTACGCCAGGGCCGCCGAGGCCGAGACGGCGGCGTTGAGCACCTACGGGGTGATGCCCACGGTGAACCTGCCGACGATCACCGCGGTCAAGACGGGGCTGGCGAACGTCGGCGCGACGCGTTTCTACACCCCCTTGCCGGAGGACGTCGGCTGGCAGAAGTAGCGTCGGTACGACGGGCGCGCTCCCAGGGACACCGGGGCAGTTGCGGAGGGCATTCCTGGGGGATCGTGTGAGGCGTGTGGTGCGGGCGGTCAGGTCGGCCGTCCCGGTGGCCCTGCTGGTGGCCGCCTGCGTGGCCGTGGCCGGTTGCTCCGGTGCCGGGCGGCCGCTGCTCGCCCCCGGCGGGGCCGGCGTCGCCGACCTCAACACGCACCCGCGCGGGGCGGTGCGCGACGGCGGGGAGCTGCGCTGGCCGCTGGACAGCCTGCCGGCCAACCTCAACGTCAACCAGGTCGACGGCGCGACCGCGGACGGAGCGCGGGTGGTCGGGGCGCTGCTGCCCCGGCTGTTCCGGGCGGAGGAGGACGGCCGCCTGGTCCGCGACCCGGACTTCCTGAGCTCGGCGGACGTCACCTCCACCGCGCCGCAGGAGATCACCTACCGGATCAACTCCCGCGCGGTGTGGAGCAACGGCCAGCCGATCACCTGGCGGGACTTCGAGTCCCAGTGGAAGGCGCTCGACGGCCGCGACCCGGCCTACCGGGTGGCCAGCACCACCGGGTACTCCGACATCGCCTCGGTGCGCGCCGGCCAGGACAACCAGCAGGTCGTGGTGACCTTCACCCGGCCGTTCGCCGAGTGGCGGTCGCTGTTCAGCCCGCTCTACCCGATCTCGACGAACAGCGACCCCGTCGAGTTCAACACCGGCTGGGTCCGGGCCGCGCCGACCACCGCGGGCCCGTTCGGGGTCGACTCGCTGGACCCGGTCCGGGGCACGGTCACCCTCGGCAGGGGCAAGCGCTGGTGGGGGACGCCGGCCAAGCTGGACCGCATCGTCTTCCAGGTGGTCGACCGCGCGGCCCGGCCGGACGCCCTGGCCGACGGCCGGCTCGACTTCTACCCCATCGGCTCCGACCCCGACCTGCTCCGCCGCGCGCAGACGATCCCCGGGGTCGCCGTGCGGCAGTCCCCGGAGCGCACCTACAACCAGCTGACGTTCAACGGCGCGGCCGGCGCGATCCTGTCCGACGCGGGCCTGCGGCGGGCCGTCGCGCACGGCATCGACCGGCTGGACCTCACCCGCCGGATGATCGGGGCCATCACCCCGGACGTCGTGGTGCTGGGCAACAACCTGTACGCCTACGGCTCGCGCGACTACCGCGACCACTCCGACCTGCTGCGCTACGACCCGGGCGAGGCCGAGCGGGAGCTGGACGGGCTGGGCTGGACCCGGGCGAGCGACGGGGCGGTGCGCACCCGGGGCGGCATCCCGCTGCGGCTGCGGCTGGTGGAGCCGCGACCGAACCCGGTCGGCGAGCGGATCGACCGGGTGCTGGTCGACCAGCTGGCCCGGATCGGCGTGCAGGTGGTCGTGCAGCCGGTCCCGCTGGCCGGCGCCACCGCCGCGTACCGGCGGGGTGACTTCGACCTGGCCGGGTTCGCCTGGCAGAACTCCGCCACGCCGTTCAGCGGCAGCGTGGCGCTCTACGCCGAGCCCGAGGGCGCGGATCCCGGCCAGAACTACGGCCGGATCCACGACCCGGCGATCGACGCGCTGTTCGCCAAGGGCCTGCGCGAGCTGGACGACACCAAGCGCGCGGAGATCGGCAACCGGATCGACCGGCTGACCTGGCAGGAGGTGCACCACCTGCCGCTCTACCCCGCGACCGGGGCCTACGCGGTGCGCTCCACGCTGGCCAACTTCGGCGCGCCCGGCTTCGCCGACATCGACTACGTGGACGCCGGCTACCTCCGCTGAATGTCCCCCGGGCGTCAGCCGATGGTCAGCTCGGCGATCCGCGCGCGCTGCTCGGCGGCCGCCCCGGCCGACCCGGCCAGCCGCTTGGCCTGCTTGTAGAACAGGTGGGTGTCGTGCTCCCAGGTGTAGCCGATGCCGCCGTGGTACTGGATCATCGCGGCGGTCGCCTGCAGCGCGGTGTCACCGGCCTTGGCCTTCGCCACCGCCACCGCCAGCGCGGTGTCCGGGTCCGTCGCCGGCGCGGTGTCCAGCGCGTGCGCCCCGAACAGCACCGCGTGCTCGGCCATGGTCACCCCGACGTGCAGGTCGGCCATCGTGTGCTTGATCGCCTGGAACGACCCCACCGGCACCCCGAACTGGCTGCGCTCGCGGTCGTAGTCCACGGTGCGGGTCAGCGCCTCCCTGGCGATCCCCACCAGGTCGGCCGCGACCAGCACCGACGCCCGCGCGCCGAGCTCGGCCAGCACCTCGGCGGTGCCTCCGGGCAGCGGCTCGCCGGCGCCGTCGCCGAGCGTCACCCGGTCCAGCCGGACGGTGCTGTCGTAGCTCTGCTGCCGTTCGACGTGCAGCTCCTCGGGGCGCAGCAGCCGCAGGCCGTCGCCGTCCACCACGACCAGCACGTCGGCCTCGGCCGCGTACTCGACCGAGGGCCAGCCGCCGTCCGCCGAGCCGCGCAGCGCGATCGCGCCCACCGCCTCCCCGGCGGCGAGCGCGGGCAGCCAGCGCTGCCGCTGGCTCGACGAGCCGGCCAGGCGGACCGCCTCGGCGGCCAGCACGGTGCCCCGCCACGGCCCGGGAGCCACCCCGGCCCCCAGCGCGCGGGCGATCACCTGGGTGTCCACCAGCCCGAGCCCGAGGCCGTCGAACTCCTCGGGCACCAGCACGGCCAGCCAGCCCTGCTCCCCCATGGCCCGCCACAGCCCGGCCGGGTAGCCGGTGCCGTCGGCGTCCTCCAGGGTGGGGCGCAGCACTGCGGGGCCGAACTTGTCGGTCAGCAGCTCGCGGACGGCCGAGCCGAAGTCCCGCTGGTCGTCGGTCAGGGCGAAGAACACGCGTACTCCTCTACCGGGGCAGGCCGAGCACCCGCTCGGCGACGATGTTGCGCTGCACCTGCGACGACCCGCCCCAGATGGTGACCGACCGGGACCACATCGCCTGGGCGTGCAGCGCCGTGAGGTCGAGCCCCGGCACCGGCTCGGCCAGCGTGGCGTCCGGGCCGAGCAGGTCGTCGAACACCTCCCACAGGTCCTGGAAGGTCTCCGACCACTGCAGCTTGGTCATCGACGCCTCGAAACCCAGGTCGCGGCCGCTCTCCACCTGGGTGAGCACGTGCATCGCGTGGTAGCGCAGGCACTCCAGCTCGGTGAGCACCCGGGCCAGGCTGTCCCGCACCAGCGGGTCGGAGTCGCGACCCAGCTTCCGGGCCACCTCGACGATCTCGTCGTACTGCCGGCGGAACTCGGTGTACTGGGCCGTCCCGGAGGCGCCGCGCTCGAAGGACAGCAGCAGCATCGCGGTGCGCCAGCCGTCGCCGATCTCGCCGAGGCAGTCGGTCTCGGACACCCGGGCGTCGGTGAAGAACACCTCGCCGAACTCGGCCGCGCCGCTCATCTGCGTGAGCGGGCGGGCCTCCACGCCGGGCTGGTCCATGTCGATGAGCAGCATGGAGATGCCCCGGTGCTTGGCCGAGTCGGGCTCGGTCCGCACCAGGGTGAAGATCTTGTCGCCGTGCATGGCGTTCGTGGTCCACACCTTCTGGCCGTTGACCACGAACTCGTCACCGTCGCGCACGCCCCTGGTGGACAGCGCCGCGAGGTCGGACCCGGCGCCGGGCTCGGAGAACCCCTGGCACCAGATCACCTCGTTGCGCAGCAGCGGGCCGATGATCTCCTTGCGCTGCGCGTCGGTGCCGATGGCCATCACGGTCGGCGCCAGGAACGTCAGCCCCAGCGGGTTCACCGTCCGCGGCGCCCGGGCGCGCACCATCTCGGCGTCGTAGATGGCCTTCATCCCCGGGGTGCCGCCCCGGCCGCCGTACTCGGTGGGCCACTGGATGCCGGCGAACCCGGCCAGCGCCTTGTCCCGCTCCCAGTCCCGGCGCAGCGCGAACGCCTCGTCCTCGGGCAGCGAGCCCCAGAAACCGGGGCGGGTCCACTCCTCGGGGATGTGCGCGGACAGCCACGCGCGCAACTCCTCGCGGAAGTTCTCTTCCTCGGCCGTGTAGCTCAGGTCCATGCGGCGAGCCTCCTCGCGGGTACCGGACGGCTTCGGAGACCAGCTTGGCATACTCGCCGGTAACTTGGCGATCGGTCGGACCGGATCACCCCACCAGGCGGGTCCGCAGCCGGCCCAGCTCGTCGTCGGCCAGGCCGTGCCTGCGCAGCCAGCCCGGGGCCGCCCCGCCGGTGTCCAGCTCGCCGAGCAGCGTGACCATCACCTCCGGCGGGCAGCGGTAGAGCTCCACGTCGGCCGGGTCGATGTCGTACTCCGCCCCGACGCCCCGGCTCAGCACCGCGAGCAGCTCCTGGTTGGACAGCGCGTAGTCGTCCACCACCGCGTCCCGCCGCACCCCGACGGCGTCCTGCAGCAGCGCGCAGAACACCCCGGTGCGGTCCTTGCCCGCCGCGCAGTGCACCAGCGCGGGCCCGGCGTCCGGTGCGGTCAGCAGCCGCACGGCGGCCAGCACGTTCTCCGGCCGGTGCGCCAGGTAGCCGCGGTAGTTGAACAGCTTCGGGTCCTCGTCGTCGCGGGGGATCGGGCGCTGCCCCTCGGGCAGGACGGTCAGGTGCGCGGTGGACACCCCGGCCCGTTCCAGCGGCGTCGGGCCGTCCCGCTCGACCTCCCTCGCCGAGCGGAGGTCGATCACCGAGCGCAGTCCGTACCGGCCGGTGAGCAGCTCCACGTCGGCGTCGGTCATCTCGTGCAGCCGGGCGCTGCGCAGCACCTGGCCGAAGCGGGTCCGTCCGCCGTCCCGCAGCGGCAGCCCGCCTAGGTCACGGACGTTCTCCACGCCTTCCAGCCGCACCCAGCGGTCCGCGCTCATTGGTGCTCACGGTCGTCGATCACCGATCCAGTCTGCCGGGATCCAGGGGCAGCCGCAGGGTGACCGTGGTCCCGCTGTCCGGGCCGGCGGCGACTTCCATGGCGGCGGCGGGACCGGGCGCGGAGCGCAACCGGTCGCGCACGTCGGTGAGCGCGGGGGTCAGCCGCGCCGGGTCGACGCCGAGCCCGTCGTCGGACACGGTCAGCACGCACAGCTCACCCTGGCGGCGTGCCGAGATGGTGACCGTGCCGCCGCGCGGGGTGCCCTCGATGCCGTGCCGCACCGCGTTCTCCACCAGCGGCTGCACCGCCAGGAACGGCACCGGCACGTCGTCGAGACCGTCGTCCACGTCGCGCTTGACCTGCAGCCGCTCGCCGAACCGGGCGCCCTCCAGCCCCAGGTACCGGTCCGCGTTGGCCAGTTCGGCGCCCAGCGTCGTGTGCTCGGCACCGGACCGGAACGAGTACCGGGTGTACTCGGCGAACGCCAGCAGCAGCTCGCGCGCCCTCGGCGGGTCGGTGCGCACGTAGGAGGCGATCGTGGTCAGCGCGTTGTAGACGAAGTGCGGCGAGATCTGCGCCCGCAGCGCGCGGACCTCGGCCTGGGCCAGCCGCACCGCCTCGTCCAGCGAGGCCAGCTCGGAGGAGGCGGCCTGGTCGACCGACTCCACCGACCGGCCCGGCCCGTCGGGCGGCACCGGCTCGCCGTCCGGTGCCAGCGGGCCGCGCACGCTGGCCGGGTGCGCGTCGGTCACCAGGCCCAGCCAGCCGGCGTGCCTCGGCAGGCCGTCGTCCTCCTGGCGGCGGTAGGAGATCTCGCCGACCAGGGAGGGCATCAGCCACCGCGCGCCCCGCGCGTCGGCCTCCGGCGGCGGCTCGGTGAACGGCGGGTCGGCCCGCGCCAGGCCGGTCAGCCGGGGCGCCAGCGCGCGGGTGGCGCGGGCGTCCAGCCCGACGGTGATCCGCCCGAGGTAGCGCAACCCGGCCGCCACGGGCACCCCGACCAGCAGCGCCTCGACGGTCTCGGGCTCGCCCGGCCGGGGCTGCCAGCCGCCGACCACGACCCGCTGGGTGTGCCGGGGCACCGTCTCCACCCACGCCTTGGAGCGGCGGCCGCCCTGGTAGGTGGAGTCCAGCCGCTTGGCCACCACGCCCGGCAGGCCGTGCCGCTGCGCCGCGTGCAGCACCGTCTGCCCGTCGGTGTCCAGGAAGTACGGTGGCAGCACGGCCCCGCTGCCGGTCAGGTCGAGCTCGCCGAGCAGCTCCCGGCGCCGGTGGTAGGGCAGGTCGACGGTCGGGCGGCCGTCCAGGTACAGCACGTCGGCGAGGTAGAACTGCACCGGGACCGACGCGCGCAGCGTCTCGGACGGAGCCGGGTTGCTGCTCCGCTGGCGCAGCAGCGCGCTGCTCGGCCGCCTGAGCTGGTCGAGCGCCACGATCTTGCCGTCGAGCAGCAGCGGGCCGTGCCGCTCGGCGATCCCGGCCATCGCGGCCAGCTCGGGGTAGGTGTGCGTGATCAGCCGCTCGGTGGCGTTCACCAGCCGCACCCGGTCGGGGGTCAGGTAGGCCAGCGCGCGCAGGCCGTCCCAGGTGAACTCGAACGCCCACGCGGAGCCGACCGGCACGGCACCCTCGGAGGCGAGCATGGGCCGCACCGGGTGCGCGGACGGGTCACCCCACGTACTCGCCTGCACACCGCCGAGGGTATCCGGCCCGGCCGGCGTTCACCTCCGGTGAACCGACCGGCGGTACGGACGGATCAGCAGGCGGAGCCGCCACCGCCGAGCAGACCGCCGACCACCGCCAGCAGGCCGCCGAGCAGACCGGGGTTGCAGGACCGCTGCACCCGGGGTGCCGCCGAGGCCGCGCCGGCACCGGCACCGCCGCCGGAGGCCGCGGTGGCCCGCACCGGGAACGCGCGCGCCGGGGCGGCCGACTGGGCCGGCTGCTGGTCGTCGGACAGGAACGGCAGGCGCATCAGGATGCCGCCGAAGCCGCCCTGGGCACCCTGGAGCGACGCGCTGGCGGCCGGCGGGCTGCCGTGCGACCGGGCGCCGGCCGGGCCGCCGCCCGGCCCCTTGTGCTGCTGGCTGTTGTTGTGGGCGCTGAACGCGAGCACCCCGATGATCACAGCGAGCGCCGCGGCGGCGATAGCCGCGACCGATCCGAATGCGCGTACCACGAGCCGCTCCGATGGCGTGACGTTAGTTACCAAGGTTAACGACAAGGGGGCCGTCCGGTCACTACCCTCACACGGACGTGGGGTAAGGCCGTGCTCACACCGGTCCGGGCGTGTCCCGGGCCGAGGAGCTGATCATCGCGATGAGATCCGTGCCAGGATGCCTGCCATGACGGTGGTTCTGGTGCACGGCAATCCGGAGACAGACGCGGTCTGGGGGCCGCTGGTCGATGCGCTCGGCCGGGACGACGTGGTGCGGCTGTCGCCGCCCGGGTTCGGCGCCCCGCTGCCGGACGCCTGGGCTGCCACCTACCTGGACTACCGGGACTGGCTGGAGGACGAGCTGGAACGGTTCGACGAGCCGGTCGCTCTGGTCGGGCACGACTGGGGCGGCGGTCACGTGGTGAACGTGGTGCTGCACCGGCCGGAGCTGGTGCGCAGCTGGGTCACCGACATCATCGGGGTGTTCGACCCGGACTACGTCTGGCACGACCTGGCCCAGGTGTGGCAGACGCCCGGCGACGGGGAGCAACTGGTCGACATCATGATGGGCGGTACCGAGGCCGAGCGCGCCGACCGGATGGTCGAGCTGGGCGTGTCCCGGGAGGTGTCCGCCAGGCTGGCCACCGGTCAGGGCGAGCAGATGGGACGGGCCATCCTGCGGCTGTACCGCTCGGCGCGGCAGCCGGCCATGGCCGAGGCGGGTCGGGACCTGGAGCTGGCCGCCCGTCGCCCGGGGCTGTCCGTGATGGCCACCGAGGACTACTACGTGGGGTCGGACGAGATGCGCAGGCGGTCCGCCGAGCGTGCGGGCGCCCGCATCGAGGTGCTCGAGGGCCTGGGCCACTGGTGGATGGTGGAGGACCCGGCCCGGGGTGCCGCGGCACTGAACCGGTTCTGGGACTCGCTGAGCTGAGAACCAGTGCTGCGCACGCTGCGTAGCGTTCTAGTTACAGAGAGAAATGACGTCGGTCGTATCCTCCCCGGGGAGCGCTCGTTGACCTGGACAAGGCTGCCGGCCGGGAAGCAACTCTTGACACACAGTGGTGGCGCGCCCGTCCTTCGCGTCCCCCGGCCCGGCCGGCAGACCTTGTACCCCCTACCCGTGTCCTGTATGGCGCCGCTCCTGGCCGAGTGCCTACTCTCCTGCCTCGGGACACGACCCCGCGCGGCGGCGACCACCGGCGTGACGAGCTGGCGGGGCTGAGCGGGGGCCGGGAGCCACGATGACTGGTCCGCTGTGGGCACGCTGGGTGCTCGCGGCGCTGTTCGGCGTGATGGCGGCCCGCTACCTCTACTCCCCCCCGCTGCCGGCCTGGCGGGCGCTCCGCCCGACCTGCGGCGACAGGGGCTGGTCGCACGCGCTGATGGCGACCGGGATGTGCGTGATGTTCCTCCCGGTGGCCGTGCCGGTGCCGCCGCTGCTGTGGTCCGCCGTGTTCGCGGTGAACACGCTGTGGCTCGCCTCCCGGGTACTGACCTCACCGGAGCGCGCGCTGCTGGTCGAACCGGCGCTGTGCGCGGCGGTGATGACGGCGATGTTCCTGGTCATGCCCTCCTCCGGGGTCGCCGGTTCGATCGGCCCGACCGGTTCGGCCGTCTCGCACGCCGGCCACCTGGCGATGGTCGACCCCGGGCTGGCCGCGGCGGGCTGGGTCGCCGCGGCCGGGTTCCTGGCGCTGGCCGTCCGCTCAGGCGTGCGGATCGCCACCGTCGGCGGCCCGGCCACCGCGGCCGGCGGGCCCCCGGTCGCCGCCGGGTCCGGGGCGGCCGACGGGCTGCCGATGCGCCTGGTGATGGCCATGGGCATGGCCTACATGCTGCTGACGATGCTCTGAGCGGCCCGTGACTGCACTCCCACCCCTGCTCCGGATCCTGCGCGCCGCCGCCTTCGCCACCGCCACCGTGGCCGTGACCTCCACCGCGCACGCGCTCGTCGACGGCGACCAGGTCGGCGCGCCGCTGCTCGCCGTGGCGTTCGGGCTGACCTTCGCGGTGGCGCTGCGGCTGGGCCGCCGCGAGCGCTCCTGGCGGGCCATCACCGGCTGGATGTACGCCGGCCAGGCCGCGTTGCACGCACTGTTCTGCCTGGCCGGCGAGCACTGCGCGATCCGGGGCGCCGTCACCGACGCGCTGCCGGGCCACGGCGCCCCGTCCGAGTCGCTGCCCTCGCCCGGCGCCATGGCCTCGCCCGGCGCCATGCCCTCGCCCGGCGCCATGCCCTCGCCCGAAGCCATGCCCGACATGGCCGGCGCGCACCTCGCCGTGTCGCACGGCGCCGTCGCGGCCGGACCGCCGCCGGACGGGCTCGCCGAGGCGCTGGCGGCGACCACGCACGGCGGCGCGCCGATGCTCGCCGCGCACCTGCTGGCCGGGGCCGCGCTGGGCTGGTGGCTGCGCCGCGGGGAGGCGGCCGCGTGGCGGCTGCTGCGCAGGGCGCGCGCCGCCACCGCCGCCGCGGTCGCCCACCTCCTCGCCCCGCCGCCCGTCCGACGGCCGGCCGACCGACGCGGCGACCCGGCACTGCCCGCCGCGCGACGCCGCGACCCGCGCACCGTCCCGCTGACCGGCTGCGCCTCCCGCCGGGGGCCACCGGGGTTCCGGCCCGCCTGACCCGTACCGGCCCAACGGCCGCACCCCGGCACCGAACGCGCACGCGCGCGCCGGCGCACCCACGCCCGGTTCCCACCGTCCCCCGCACTCCCCCGCGATCCGTCGCGCCCCGAACCAACCAGGAGCGTCACCGCATGTCCGCATCCCCGTCCGTCTCCCCACCCGACCGCGTCCCCCGCCGCCTGACCGTGCTCACCCGCCGCGCCGGGGTCCTCGGCGTGACCGGCGCGGTCGCGCTGCTGCTCGGTTCCGGGGTGGCGTCCGCGCACGTCACAGCCCAGCCGGGCACCGCGGAGCAGGGCGGCTTCGCCAAGGTCTCGCTGCGCACCCCGAGCGAGGAGGACACCGCCACCACCGTCAAGCTCGAGGTCACGCTGCCGATCGACCACCCGATCCCCTCGGTGTCCACCGAACCGATGCCCGGCTGGACGGCCACGGTGGAGAAGACCGCGCTGCCCACGCCGATCAAGACCGACGACGGCGAGGTCACCCAGGCGGTCTCCAAGGTCACCTGGACCGGCGGCCAGATCGGCCCGAACCAGTTCGTCGACTTCAACCTGCTGCTCGGCCCGCTGCCCACGAACACCGACCAGCTGGTGTTCAAGACCGTGCAGACCTACTCGAACGGTGACGTCGTGCGCTGGATCGAGAACCGCACCCCGGGTGGCGAGGAGCCCGAGCACCCGGCGCCGACGCTGACGCTGACCCCGGCGACCGGCGAGGGCCATCACGGCGGCTCGGCCACCGACACCACCGCCGCGACCGGGATGGACCACCACGGTGGCGGCGGCTCCGGCGGTGGCGCCGCGCTCACGCTCGGGATCATCGGCGTGCTGCTGGGCCTGGCCGGTGTGGTGCTCGGCGGGCTGGCGCTGCGGCGCCGGTCGGGCGGGTCGACCGGCTGAGCATGCACTCCCACCGTGGACCGGGACGCCCCGGCCGCCGGCTGCGCCGGGTGGTGGTGGGGCTGCTGCTCCTCACCGCCGGGCTGCTCGCCGGCACCGGGGTCGCCTCGGCACACGCCGTCCTCGACTCGACCACCCCGGCGGCCGGCAGCGTGCTGCCCGCCCTGCCGAACGAGATCACGCTGACCTTCGGCGAGGCCGTCGTGCTGCCGGCCGGCGCGGTACGGGTGTTCGGCCCGGACGGCGTCGAGGTGGACGACGGCCGGGCCGGGCACGTCGTCGGCAGCGGCTCGACCGTGCGGGTCGGGCTGCGGCCGGCGCGCGCCGAGGGCAGCTACACGGTGGCCTGGCGGGTGGTCTCCGCCGACACCCACCCGGTGTCCGGGGCGTTCACCTTCTCGGTGGGGCACCCGTCGGCCACGGCCGCGGCGCCGCCGCCGGTGGCCGGGGGCAGCGCGCTGGTCGGGGTGCTGTACGGCGTGACCAGGGCGCTGGCGTTCGGCTCGTTCGCGGTGCTGGTCGGCGCGCTGGCGTTCCTGCTGCTGTGCTGGCCGGACGGCGCCGGTCGCCCCCTCGTGCCGAGGGTCGCGGCGACCGGGTGGGCGGTGCTGGTGGTGTCCACCGTGGGCACGCTGCTGTTGCAGGGTCCCTACGGCGACGGGCTCGGGCTGGCCGACGTGGTGGAGCCGGGCGCGGTCGCCACCACCCTGTCGTTGCCGCTGGGCAGCGCGCTGGTCGCCCGGCTGCTGCTGCTGATGCTCGGCGTGCTGTACCTGGGCAGGTTGCGACACCGGCTGCCGACCGCCACCGCCGGCGCGCGTGCCGGGCTCACCGCGGTCGGCGCGGTGCTCGCGGTGGGCCTGGCCGCCACCTGGTCGGTGTCCGGGCACGCCGCCGTCGGCCTCCAGCCGTGGCTGGCCCTGCCCGCCGACGTCGCGCACCTGGTCGCCATGGCCACCTGGCTGGGCGGGCTGGTGGTGCTGGCGTGCGCGCTGCGCCCCGGCCGGGGGTGCCAGGGCGGGCCGGGTGCCGCCGCCCTGACCCGGTTCTCCCTGGTCGCGCGGTACTGCGTGGCGGTGGTGGTGGCCACCGGGACGTACCAGAGCTGGCGGCAGCTGGGCAGCTGGACGGCGTTCGTGGACACCGACTACGGCCGGGTGCTGCTGCTCAAGATCGTCGCGGTGCTCGCGCTCCTCGGGGTGGCCGAGCTGTCCCGCCGCGCGGTGCACGGGACTTCCGGCGCCCGGGAGCGGTCCGCGGCCGGCGGTGCCACCGCGGCCGGCCGTGCGGCCCCGGGGCGGCGCACCCTGGCCCGCACGGTGCTGGCCGAGACGGGGATCGCCGCCGTGGTGCTGGCGCTGACCGCCGTACTGGTGAACGCCGAACCGGGCCGCACCGCCGAGCCCGCGGCCGTCGCGGGGCAAGCCGGCTCGAGCCCCACCGCCCCAGCCCGTACCGGACCGACCGAGGCCACCGTCCGCTACGACACCGGCGGCCCGGGTGGCCGGGGCACGCTGGACGTGCGGGTCGAGCCGGGCCGGATCGGGCCGGCCGGCGTGCTGGTCACCGTGCACGGCCCGGACGGTGCGGTGCTCGACGTGCCCGAGCTGCGGCTGGCCCTACGGCTGCCGGCGCGCAACCTCGGCCCGCTGCAGGTGCCGGTCACCCGGACGGCTCCCGGGCGGTACCGGGGCGACGGGGAGATCCCCCTCGCCGGCGAGTGGCAGCTGGCGCTGACCGTGCGCACCTCGGACGTCGACGAGGTGACCGTGCGCACGCCGGTCGCCGTCGGCCGCTGACCCGGGCCGGCCACCCGGGCCGGGCTACCCGGACCCGGGACTGCGCGGCAGGGCCGGGGCGCCCGGCCGCGCGCGCCCGGCGCTCGACCGCGCCTGGCCGATGCCCCAGTCGAAGTCGGCGTCGGTCAGCGGGTCCGGGATCCGGCTCGGGCGGGGCCCAGCGCGCAGCCCCGGAGCCACCGCGGCGACGAAGTGGTCGGCCAGCCAGGCCCGCTGACAGGACCGGTAGCCGTCCGGGTCGGCCGGGCGGTCCGTCCCGTTCCAGCCGCACTCGCACGCGGGCAGGTACCCGACGAAGTCACCGGGCAGGCCGCGGCTCACATCGGTCCAGATGTCGGTCCGGGTGCCGTCGGCGCGGCGGCCGGCCACGTAGCCCTCGTGATCGTCGGTCGCCTCGTCGGCTCCCGAACCGATGAAGAACACCGGTCGAGAATGCATCGGACGGGTTGGCCACGGAAGGCCTTCGGTCGGGCGGGGGGACGAGCGGTGAGATCACCGAGCCGAACGTGTCACGCACAGCGGGTGACCGACCGGGTCACGGCGACCGCCGGCCGCGACCAGTGGTCGACAGACCGTCCGTCCGGCTCAGTGATCCGACTTCTCGTCCTGGACACGGCGTGTCGGCTGGCTTTCGACCCGCATGACGGTCTGCAATCAACTCCTCGCTGCTCCCCAGCGCCCGGACACCCTGCGCGTCTCGCGCGTGTCCCGGACCGTCTGGGGAGGGTCGGATGGACATTCCCGACCCTCCCCAGATCGAGAACCCGGACCGGGAATCAGCTCGCCCCGTCGACCTCGCCGACTCCGATCCTGCCGGCCCGGCGGAACAGGGACGCGATCGTGGCGACCACCGGGATGTCCTCCCGGCACAGCTTCTCGATGACCCGCTTGTCGTAGTCACCGAGCTCGACGCCGGCGAGCGCCTCCTCGAGCACCGCGCGACGCTCGTCCAGGCCGGGATATCCGCCGCGCGGATAAGGTTCGTCATAAGGCGGACAAAGGCGATTCGGAGCGAATTGCCTCGGTTCCCACAGTTCGCTGATCGCTATCGCCTCCCGCTCACCCCGGAAGCTCCGGACCGAGTGTCGTCAACGGAAGACCTTACACAGCGACCAATCGTGGAACACTTCGCAGATATTGTTTATGTAGCCTTACCTTAAATAGGGCGGTGAACTTAGCCATGCTTGGGCTGACCTGGTCAGAGCCCTACCGGACCGCTCCGGACTCGGCGCCATCGCCGGGACGCATCCGCCCGAAACGTCACCGCCGGCACCGACAAGCGCTCCGCGAATCGTTGCCCCGACCCTCGGGACGCCCCTTCCCCGGATGTCGCTTTTCCGGCGCCGCCCACCACGAGCCCGAGCTGAGAAAGCATCAGCAACCGCGCGGCGCCGAGCGGGGAACTGAGCCCGGAGGCGAACCCGACACCCACCGCCCAGGGCACCGTGCGGACCCGGTCGGCGGACCATTGCCTGTTGAGTGTCACTCAGTTAGGGTCCCCGGGGCTGGGTGCCGCGCGACCGGCGGGCTCCCGCCGGGGACCGAGCACTCGCGTGGAGGTGGACGTGGACTTCGCACCGTCGCCCGACCAGGCGGCCGTCCGGGACGCCGTCCGGGCGTTCGCCAGGGCCGAGCTCGCCCCCGGCTACCTGGCCAGGGCGAAGTCGACCGAGTTCCCGTGGGACGTGCACCGCCGGGTCGCCTCGCTCGGTGTGCTGGGCCTGCTCGCGGGGCCGGAGCACAACCCGTTGCCGACCGAGGACTTCGTCGCCGCCGGGCTGGCCGTGGAGGAGCTGGCGTACGCGGACTTCAACGTCGCCAACGCCGTCATCCCGCCGATGCTGATGAGCTCACTGATCGCCCGGCACGGTGGCCCCGAGGTCCGCGAGCGGTGGCTGGCGCCGCTGGTGGCCGGCGAGCAGAACGTGGCGCTGGGGCTGACCGAACCCGACACCGGCTCCGACGTCGCCTCGGTACGGACCACGGCCACCGCCGACGGGGACGACTACCTGATCAGCGGCGAGAAGACCTCGGTGACCATGCTGTCGCACTCGGGCGCGATCCTGCTGGTCGCCAGGACGGTGCGCGACGGCGAGCCGCGCGGGGCGTCGACGTTCGTGGTGCCGCTGGACGCGCCGGGGATGCACCGCTCCGCCATCGCGGACACCGGGTGGCTGCCGATGGGCCGGGGCGTGCTGCACCTGGACCGGGTCCGGGTGCCGTCCTCGGCGCGGCTGGGCGCGGAGGGCGGCGCGTTCCGCGGCGTGCTGGGCGGGTTCGACTTCACCCGCCCGCTGCTCGCGCTGACCGGGATCGGCTGCGCGCAGGCCTGCATCGACGAGACGGCCCGCTACCTCGGGCAGCGCCGGGCGTTCGGCACGCCGCTGTCCCGGTTCGAGGGGGCCTCGTTCCCGCTCGCCGAGCACGCGACCCACCTGGAGGCCGCTCGGCTGCTGTGCTACTCGGCCCTGTGGCGCCGCTCGGCCGGCCAGCCGCACACCGCGCTGGCCGCGATGACGAAGTGGTACGGCCCGAAGCAGGCCGGCGCGGCGGTGCACGAGTGCCTGCTGCTGCACGGCAACTACGGCTACTCGTGCGAGCTGCCCTTCGAGCAGCGGATGCGCGACGTGCTCGCCGTCGAGATCGCCGACGGGACCGCCCAGATCCAGAAGATCGTCATCGCCAGGGAGCTGTTCGGCCCGGAGTTCGTCCCCTACGAGCGCCGCCCGTCCGGCTGAGCGCGGCCGCGTGGTGCCGCACAGCGGCGCGCGGCCGTGACCGACCCGGGTCAGTCCACTTCGGCGGAGTCGGTCACCCGCAGCTTCCGGCGAGCCCTGGCGTAGAAGCTGGACCCGGCGAACCGGACCACCCGGCCGCCCTCCAGGTCCACCGACAGGGTCATCACGTCGCCCGGCCCCACCTCGGTCCGCATCTGCCCGTCCACCTCGACCGCCAGGGTCCCGCTCGCCGGCAGCACCTCGAGGGCCAACGGCTCGCTGCAGCTCAGGAACAGCGACCGGTTGAACGAGGAGTGCGGCGCGACCGGGGTGACCAGCAGCCCCTGGGCGCGCGGCGACACGATCGGCCCGCCGGCGGAGAAGTTGTAGGCGGTCGAGCCGGTCGGGGTGGCCACGATGATCGCATCGGCGGAGTAGCGCACGAACGGCTTGTCCTCCACCCGCAGCGCAACACCGGCCATGCCCTGGCCCGGTTGGCGGATGAGCACGACGTCATTGAAGGCCAGGCTCGACTCGCCGTGCACGCCGGCGTGCACCGAGACCCGCGACTCGACCAGGTACTCCCCCCGGCTGATCAGCTCCAGTGCCCCGGGCAGCTCCGGCACGTCGACCTCGGCCAGGAACCCCAGCCGGCCCAGGTTGACGCCGAGCACCGGCGCCTTCCGGCCGTGCATCATCCGCATCGCCCGCAGCATCGTGCCGTCGCCGCCCAGGCTGACCAGCAGGTCGACCTCGCTGACCAGCCGCTCGATGTCGACGGGCTCGGCCAGGTCGACCAGCCGGTCCACCTCGCCGGCCAGCCCGAGCACCCGGATACCCTTCGCCGCCGACCACCGGGTGATCGCCGTGACCGCCTCCGCGTTGTCCCGCCGGGGGTGCAGCACCACCCCCACCGCGGCCAGCCCATCGCCGTGCGTCATGTCACGAGGCTAGCCGGGGGCGGGGCAGATGAGATCCGTCGCGCGTGCCGGTCTACCTGTGCGGAGCGGTTCACGGATCGGGAGGGACGGAGCATGCCACGGGTGCTGCTGGAGGCGTCGATGTCGCTGGACGGCTTCGTCGAGGACGACAGGGGCGGCGGGTTCGACCGCCTCTTCGCCTGGTACGGGAACGGCGACGTGGAGATCCGGACGGCGGATCCGGGGCTCACCTTCCGGGTGTCGGCCGCCAGCGCGGACCGCGTGCGGGAGATGGACCGCGTCGGCGCGCTCGTCGTCGGGCGGAAGGCCTTCGACTACACCGGCGGCTGGAACGGCCGGCACCCGGTGGACGTGCCGGTGTTCGTGCTGACCCACCGGGTGCCCGAGGACTGGGTGTCGGCCCACCCGGACGCCCCGTTCACCTTCGTCACCTCCGGCGGCGCGGCCGAGGTCGTGCGGCGGGCGGTGGAGGCCGCCGGGGACCGTGACGTCGCGGTGGGACCGGGCGAGGTGGCCGGCGCGGTGCTCGACGCCGGGTTGCTCGACGAGGTCCGGATCAACCTGGTGCCGCTGTGGCTGGGCGCTGGTAAGCCGCTGTTCGGCCGGCCCGCCACGGTGCCGGCCACGTTCGGCACGCCGACGGTGGTGGAGGGCGACGGCGTGACGCACCTGACCTACCGGGTGCCCTCCGGGCGGGCGTAGGCCGGCCGGCCGGTCAGTTCGTGGCGGGCTGCGCCGGGTCGGTGACCGCCACGATCTGCGCGGGGGTGGGCAGCCCCCGGGTGCCGCGGCCCTGGCGGTCGGCGAGCAGCCAGACGACGGCCAGGGTCCGCAGGCCGTCGTCCCTGGCCGCCATCCGCGCCGGGGTCGTGGTGCCCGCGCGGAGCTCGGCGTCCCAGCGGGCGAAGGTGGCCGGCATCGGTCCCGGCGCGATCCGGAAGTCGGCCACCAGCGTGCGGTGCCCGGACGAGTACGACTGCTGCCAGCTCACCGTGCTGATCGCCAGCGGCACGCACAGCAGCGCCGCGACCAGGCCGAACCCGGCCCAGCGGGCGGGCGACGGGAGCCGGCGGAGCCCCTCGTCCACGGTCACCGCGAGCACCAGGGCGGCCACCAGGGACAGCGCGATCGCGCGCCGCACGCCGGGGACGTTGCCGGCCGGCAGCCACAGCACGACGGTGGCGGCGGCGACGAGCAGCCACGGCCAGGCGGCGCGCCACCGGGTCACCGCGCAGACCACGGCGGCCACCGCGATCGCGCAGGCCAGGGCGGCGGAACCGAACGCCGGCTGGTCGCCGAAGAAGTAGTAGCTCTTGCCGCTGAGGGCCAGCTGCTCGACCAGGTTCCCGGCGTTGCCGAACACCCGGCCGTCGACGGTGCCGCCCCCGGCCACCAGGCGCCGAGGCCCGGCCACCCACCACAGCCGGGGGAAGACCACGATCCCGGCCGCGCCGACCAGCGCCAACAGCACGGCCACCCGCTCCCGGCCGCCCGATCCGACGGCGCGGAGCACGCAGACCAGCGTGATGACGCCGGCCCAGGCCAGCCCGGACGTGTAAGTGGTGACCGCGACGCCGCCGAGAAGTGGAGCCGCCGGCCAGAACCGCCGCCTCGACGTGGCCAGCAGCAGCCCGGCCGCCCCGGCGACGAGCTCCAGGCCGTTCTCGGTGGCGACCCAGCCGAACATCGCGATGCCCGGCAGCAGCGCCGCCACCAGGCCGGCCAGGACACCGGCCGCGCGCCCGCAGCCCAGCCTGCGGGTGGCCGCCAGGTAGGCGAGCGGGGCGGCCAGTGCCATCGCCAGGGCCTTCCACCGGCGGGCGGAGAACAGCGAGTAGCTCGGGTCCAGGTGGCTGGCCACCCAGTAGTAGACGGGCGCGCCGAAGTTCGTCGACCACACCGACGCCTGCGCGTGCTGCTCCACGGAGAAGAGCACGTCCCGGATCGAGACGCTCATCTCCTCGCCCATCAGGACGAGGCTGGGCGCCACCGCCCGGACGGAGAGGAGGTTGACGGTGGCCGCGAGCAGGTAGAGCAGGACCAGCGCGAGGGCATCGACCCGGGCGTACGGCCGCCCGTTCGGGCTGCGCATCACGGCGGGCAGTGTGCCAGGTGGGGTGCCGGGTGGCGCCGCCCGCCCGGTCGCGGGCGGGCCGGGTCCGCGGGCGGGCCGGGTCCGGCCCTCGATCCGCCCCCGGTCGGCAGGCCGCCGCTAGCGGATCTTCTCCGGGATGTGGTCGAGCGCCTGGAGCACCTGGACCGCGAGCGCGCGAGCGGCCTCGTCGGTGCTCTGCTGGTTCTGCTTGATGGTCTCCTTGACCAGCTCGACCCGCCTGTCGTACGGAGTCATCGGCGTCATCACAGTCACTTTGTCGATCATGATTTCCTCGGTTCATCGAGTTGCGCGGGATGCAGGGCGGTGAGCAGCGTGGCGATGTCGTCGGTGCCGCCGGGGGAGGCCGCCGCCTCGAGTGCCCGGTTCGCGGTCTGCTCGGACTCCTCGGGCGCGATCACCAGGAGGGTGATCCGCTCCGTCCGGGCGATGACGTCGACGGTGCTCGGCCGCTGGAAGTGGTAACCGGCGGTCCGGAACGACACCCCGTCGACCGACATCCGGTGCGGCGGCGGCGTCCAGTCGCCCAGGTGGTAGCTGACCGACTCGACGGGACCGAGCCGGCCCCGCAGGCCGGCGAGCAGCCCCGGCAGCTCCTGGGCGAGCTCACGGCTGCGGGGCCACCACCCGCCGTCGACGTAACCGGTCGGCCCGGTGGCCGGCTTCAGCGAGAGCCGCGCGCTCCGGACCCCGGCCGGTGCCGGGGCCGGGGCCGGTGGGGTGAGAGGGGGTGCCGACGTCATGTCGGGGCTCCGGTCCTCCGGGGGATCAACCGCCCGGGGTGGATGTTCGTCAGGAACGAGGCGGGCTCGAGCGTCCGCGTACGAGGTGCCCCCGACAGGATCAACAGTACCCGGCCGGAGGCCGTTGTGCCTGTTCACCGGGCACCTGGCGACGCCGAGCGCCGATCATCAGGCACCCGGGGTGTTTCGGTCATCGCGGTCCCTCGCCTCGGAGGTGGACACACCAGCCGAGGTCTGGGGCCGAGTCGGTCGTCAGGAGCGTGGCCAATGGTCCGCGAGGACGGGACTCCGGGGTACCGCCGGACGGTGCCCGCGCCAGATCGGCCGGTCGGACACCCCCCAAACAGTGTCTGCCCGACCGGCCGATCCCCCCCGCGCGGCCGGCGCGCGCCGCTGCGCCCCGGCCATCCGGCTTGCCCGATCGAGCACTGATGAAGTCCACGCCCCTGGCCACGCCCCGACCCCCTGAACGGGAGGTGGCCTTGCCCGGCGGCGGCTTGGACATCAGCACGCGATCGCAAGCCAGTCTGGTGTGCCGGCCGGGGTCCAGGGACGACCGTCATAGTTCATATACCCTCAGGGTCGTCAACCGCGACCGCCACCACCCAGATGTTGCAGGCACGCTCAGGTGTCGGGGCGGGTGCGCGGGTCCGACTCACCCGAGCGGCGCTGGCCCAGGAACAGCGCCACGGCCTCGACCTGGGTCCCGACGCCCAGCCTGGTGAGGATCGACCGGACGTGCAGGCGGACGGTCGCCGGCGGCACGGCGAGCTGCTCGGCGGCCTCGGCGGACCGGTTGCCCCGGGCGAGGAGCTCGAGCACCTGCAGCTCGCGGGGGCGCAGCCGGGCGAACCGGTCGGCCATCAGCTGCGTCCGGGTCTGGTAGTTGCGGTGGCGCGCGATCCAGTTCCGGCGCACGTCATCGGACATGATCGACTCGCCGTTGGCCGCGGCGAGCGCGGCTCGCATCAGCGCCGGGAACGAGCTGGACTTGGGCACACAGCCGATGGCGCCGGCCGCGATGGCGGCGGCCAACCGGATGTCGTCGTCCCCGCCACCGACGATCAGCACGGTCCAGCCCGACCCGCGCAGCGGCTCGACGAGCTCCTCCCCACCGGTCGGCCGGCCCTCGCGGTCCCTGCCGGGCTGGAGGTCGAGCAGCGCCAGCCCGGGTTGCAGCTGGCGGGCGCGCTGCATGATCCAGTTGCTGTCACCCGCGGGGACCCGGTGCGCGTCGAGCCCCTCGCTGCGCAGGGCGAAGGTGATCGAGGCGCTGAACAGATCGTGGTTGTCGATCACCAGGACCGGGGTGCGGGGCGGGCGCGCGGACGGTAGCCGGACCACCGATCCGTTCGCCGTTGCCGGCGCTTGCGGCTCCAGCGTGACGCGCCGCGTCTGGTCCATCGGACGTACCCCCGGTTGGTCCACGAGCAGGCCGCCGGGGTCTTGGGCGGTGCGGATCCCATTCAGTATCCCAGGCGGGGACGTGGGGTCAATCGGTCGTTTCCGGTGCTTGCGCGAACGTCGGCGGGATCCCGCCGAAACGCCGGAACAGGGAGCACCACGGCCAGTGGTCCATGTTGTTGGCCTGGCACTCGGAGCAGCGGGTGGTGTTCCGGGGCGCGTGTGATCCGGGCCGGTGACACGTCATCGGGTCAGCCCCTCGGGTCGGGTACGTACGCCGGGGACCGGGGCGTCGGTACCGTTCTGAGTACTCGCCTGACGCCTGGGACGCAAGGGGCTGCTGGCATCTCCGGGCCGGGGTGGCCGTCCCGCGCTACTCGCCGGCGCCCGACCCCGCCGACGACGAAATGATCACTTCGGGGCTCAGCGTGCGTTCGGCGAGCGCGCGCGCCACCTCGGACAGCCGCCGGTTGTGGCTCCGGGTCCAGCCGCGCATCCGGTCGAAGGCCTCCTGCATGCTCAGCCCCGAGTGCTGGGCAAGCACCCCCTTGGCCTGCTCGATGATCACCCGGCTGGTCAGCGCGGTCTGCAGCTGCTCGGTGACGACCTCGGCGCGCCGGAGCGCCCGCTCCTGCAGGATGGCGATGGTGGCGACGTCGGCCAGCGTCTGGCCCAGCGCGAGGTCGTCGGCGTCCATCGCGCCCGGCCGGTGGCGGAACAGGTTCATCGCGCCGATCGCCTCACCGCGCAGCCGCAGCGGCACCGCGTGCACCGCGTGGAACACCGGCTCGCCCGCCGCCGTGGCCGCGGCCACGAAGTACGGCCAGCGGGCCTCGGCGTCGAGCAGGTCGGTCACGTTGACCGGCGCTCCCGAGCGGTAGCACTCCAGGCACGGCCCCTGGTCGGCCTGCAGCTGCATCAGCTCGGTCAGCCGGGCGTCCTCGCTGGTGGACGCGACGACCCGCAGCTGGCCCCGGTGGTCGGCCAGCAGGATCCCGGCCGCGTCGGCGGACAGCAGCTCGATGGCGTAGTCGACCAGGCCGGTCAACAGCTCGATCACGTCGTACTCGTCGACCAGGGTGTCCGCGACGAAGACGAACGCCTTCGACACCAGCTGTTCCCGGCCGGTCGTTTCCTGGCTCACCGCGCCACCTCACTCATCAGCTCGCTCACGTCCTGGGGTGAACCTCAGTCGCCGTGCCACCACGTCGCGGGCCACGTCGATCAGCAGCCGCCCCTCGACGAAGGCGTGGGCACGCAGCCGGGCCAGTGCCGCCTCGGCGCTGACGTCCAGCTGCATCAGCACCATCCCGGTGGCCTGATGGACCTCCGCCCGATTGTTGATCGCCGGTTCCAGCCACGAGCCACCCCGTGCCGCGGCCTCGCCCGGTTCCGGATCGGTGCGCAGGGTCAGCATCATCAGCGTCGCGATGTCCGCCGCGCCGAGGGCGTCCCGCCGCTGGGCGTCGCTGAGGCCGCCCGGCTCCCGCCGGTAGAGGTCGATGACCCCCAGATTGGTCGTTCCCCACTGCAGGGGCAGGGCGAACAGCGCCCGCACCTCGGTCCGCTCGATCACCGACGCGGTGAACACCGGCCACCGGGTGCCCTCGCCCCGTCGCCGGACGTCGGACACCAGCACCGGGGACCCCGTCGTGGCCGCCTCGATGCAGGCGCCCTCGTTGAGGGTGAGCTGCAGCTCCTCCACCAGCTCGGCCGTCGGATCGGTGGCGTGCAGCGTCTGGTGGGCGACCCGGGCGGTCAGCAGCGACAGCGCCGCCCCGTCCACCTCGAGTCCGGCCACGCAGGCCTGGCAGATCAGCCGGGCCAGCGCCCGGTCGTCCACCACATCGCGCGCGATCGCCGATAACACCGCGCTCACCCCACCGACCTCATGCATCGTCAGCCCAGGACGGTGTGGCGCACCTGATCGCGCGCAGCGCCACCGTCGATCCTGTCCGCGCTGTGTTTATGGATGCGGGGCACGACGGGGTCCGGATCGAGCACCGACAACGCGGAACCCACCGTACCGCCTCCCACGCGCTGAACCCGGGTCGTGACACCCGGATGACCGGCCCGCCCCACGACGCCGGGCACCGGGGGCGGTGGCCGCGCGGGCACGACCCCGGAACGGAAAAACGGCCCGTCGGGGGCTGGATCCCGACGGGCCGTTCCGTGGTAGCGGGGGCAGGATTCGAACCTGCGACCTCTGGGTTATGAGCCCAGCGAGCTACCGAGCTGCTCCACCCCGCGTTGGCAAGACCTACTTTACACACCAGGTGAACGGCCGGCGCAGGGGGGGTCGATTCTCCCCCCGCGCCGGCCTTTCACCTGGTCAGCGCCCCGCGTTCGGCGATGCCGAGGCCCCCGGTGCCGTGGTGGCGGCCGCCGGCGCGCTGGCCTGCGCGTCGGTGAACCGCTTCACAGCCTTGTCCAGGTTGGCCAGCGCGCTGCCCTGCGCCGCGAAGTCGCCGTTCTGCTGGGCCTCCTTCAGCTGGCCCAGCGCGCTGTTGATGTCCGACACGGCACCCTGCAGCGCAGGCGTGCTCGCTCCGCCGCCCCCGCCGGCCTGGGGGGCCGTCGTGCGGCCCGCCGCCGGCGAGGCCGGTGCCGCCCCGGCCCCGAACACCTCGTTCAGCGCCACGTCCAGCCGGGCGTCGTAGCCGATCTTCCCGCCGAAGCTCACCAGCACCCTGGCGAGCTGCGGGAACGACGACTCCTGGTTGGCCCGCTCGATGTAGATGGGTTCCACGTAGAGCAGACCACCGGCCACCGGCAGGGTCAGCAGGTTGCCGTAGTCGATCGTCGTCTGGTTCTGCCGCAGCAGGTTGAGCTGGGAGCTCACCTCGGGCAGTGACACGAACGAGTTCTGCATCTGCTGCGGACCCGGTGTCTGGGTGTCCGCGGGTAGCTGCAGCACGGTTATCTTGCCGTAGTCGCTCGGATCGGAGCTGGCCGAGACGTACGCGGACAGGAACGGTCTGCGCAGGCTGACCAGCGCGCTGGTCAGCTGGAAGCTCGGGTTGTTCTGGCCGGGCAGCCCGGCCAGCACGTAGTACGGGGGCTGCGGGTCAGGGTTCGGCCCCGGCCCCGCCGCCGTCGGGTCGGACGGCACGTCCCAGAACGACACCGTGGAGAAGAACTCCGCGGGGTTCTGCACGTGGTAGCGGGTGAGCAGCTCCCGCTGCACCTTGAACTGGTCCTCCGGGTACCGGAAGTGCGCCCGCAGCGCCGGGCTGATGTCGCTGCCCGGCTTGACCGTGCCCGGGAAGGTCTTCATCCAGGTCTGCAGGACCGGGTCCTTGTCGTCGAAGGCGTACAGCGTCACCGTGCCGTCGTAGGCGTCCACGGTGGCCTTCACCGAGTTGCGCAGGTAGCTGACCGTCTTGTTCGGCAGCCTGCGCACCCCGGGCAAGGTGTCCTGGGTGGCGTCGCCGAGCTGGGTCTGCTCCGCGTACGGGTAGTTCTCCAGCGTCGTGTAGCCGTCCACGATCCACTGCACCCGGCCGTCGACCACCGCCGGGTACGGGTCACCGTCGAGCGTCAGCCAGGGGGCAACCTGGCTCACCCGGTCGCTCGGGTCGCGGACGAACAGGATCTTCGAGTTGTCGTTGATCGAGCCGTTGAACAGGATGTTCCGCTCGCCGTAGGACAGTGCGAACGCCAGCCGGTTGACCGGGTTGCCGATGGACACCCCGCCCTTGCCGTTGTACGTCACCGCGCTCTGGTCGTTGTCGTACTCCCGGGGCGCGTCGCCCTGGCCGGCCCCGACGATGGAGTAGTCGGTGTTCAGCTCGCCGTAGTAGATCCTCGGCTGGGCGACCGGGATGTCGGCCTTGCCCTTGTCGAAGTTCGGGTAGCCGCCCTGCCCCGCGCTCTCGTCCAGCGCGGAGTTGACCTGGTTGGCCGGCGCGGCGACGAACCCGTTGCCGTGCGTGTACACCATGTGCCGGTTGATCCAGTCGGTCTGGTTGCCGGTCAGCTGGCTGGAGTCCAGCTCACGGGCGGCCACGATGTAGTCCTGCGGCGTGCCACCGGTGTTGTACCGGTCGATGTCCAGCTTGTCCGGGAACCCGTAGAAGTTCTTCAGCTGCTCCTGCTGGGTGAACGTCTTCGTGAGCCGGCTCGGGTCCAGCAGCCGCAGGTTGTTCATCGTCGCGGTGTCCGCGCGGACCTCCGCCGGCGAGACCTGCGACTTGCCCGAGTAGTCCTCGTACTTCACCCTGTCGGGAGTCAGCCCGTACGCCTGCCGGGTGGCCTCGATGTTGCGCTCGATCGGCACCGACTCGCGCACGTTCGCGTTCGGCTTCACCACGAACTGCTCCAGCACCGCCGGCCACGCCGCGCCGACCAGCACGCTGGACAGCACCAGCAGCGCGATGGCGATCGAGGGCAGCTGCAGGTTGTGCCGCAGCACGGCGGCGAAGAACAGCGCGGCGCAGATCAGCGAGATGAACAGCAGGATGATCTTCGCGGGGAGCACCGCGTTCAGGTCGGTGTAGCTCGCGCCGCTGAACACGCCACCGTTCGACGGCGAGAGCAGCAGCGAGTACCGGTCGAACCAGTAGGCAACCGCCTTGAGCAGCACGAACACCCCGGCCAGCACGGCCAGCTGGGCGCGCGCGGCCACCGAGACCTGCCCGGTGCGACCGGCCAGCCGCACCCCGCCGAACACGTAGTGGGTGATCAGCGACAGCACGAAGCACAGCGCCACCGCGACGAACAGCAGGTTCAGCACCCACCGGTAGAACGGCAGCTGGAAGGCGTAGAAGCTCACGTCCGCGCCGAACACCGGGTCGGTGATGTTGAACGGGGTGCTGTGCAGGAACACCTGGGTGGTCTGCCAGTCGCCCTGCGCGGCCAGCCCGGCGATCACGCCGATCACCAGCGGGATGCCGACGGCGAACACCCGCAGCCGCTGGATGATCACGGTGCGGTACCGGGCGATCGGGTCCTCCGGGCCGCTGACCGGCACGAACACCGGCCGCGAGCGGAACGCGATGGCCAGCGCCAGCGCCGACAACCCGGCGAACAGCAGCGACACGAGCAGGAACTGCACGACGCGCGTCAGCACGATCGTGTTGAACACGCTCCGGTAGCCGACCTCGCCGAACCACAGCCAGTTGATGTAGTAGTCGAGAAGCCGGGACCCGGCGAGCAGTGCCACCAGCACCACCCCGCCGACCACGAGCAGGATGCGGGTTCGGCGGGACAGTGCGGGAGCCCCTGTCGGGGGCGTCATCGCCACGAGGCACGCTCCAGTGATTCGTCAGTGCCGGTGCCCCGCTCCGCGTGCTGCACGGCGTGGCACGACTCGCGTGTGCCTACCTCGTCGGGCGCGGATCACCTGTTGTTATCGGGACAACTCTACGGACGCCCTAATAGGTTCCCGTTCCGGCTGGAATTTCGGGTGAGAGTATGTCGCCGATGAACCCTTCCGAGGACGGTCCGGCCGAATGGTCGACCGCGCTGCCGGTCGCCGTGCGCGAGGTGGAGGACTTCCTGTCCGAGACCGGATGGGACCAGCCGCCGCAGCTGTTCGCCCTGGTTCCGACGGCGCGGCTGCTCGAGGCCGAGCCGGGGCTGGCCGAGCGGCTGCCCAGCCAGGACGGGCTGACCCCCATCGCCCAGGACCCGCTGGCCGACTCCGACCTGGCCGAGACGCTGGCCACGATCTGCTGGCCGGCCGAGGTGCCGGGGTGCGCACTGGCCCAGGAGATCATCGTGCTGCCGCCGGAGGCCGAGGCCGAGCTGGAGCGGACGGTGGACGACGTCGGCGACACCCGGTCCGAGGACGACCTGAGCCGGGTGGCCGTGCGGGTCGCCCAGCACCACCCGAGTCGCCGGGAGGCGCGGCTGGTGGTCGCCGTGCTGCGCGGTGGCGGGCACTGCTGCCTGCTGCGGGTGCGCGGGGCCGACGGTCAGCCGGACGAGCTGGTGGAGCACGCCGACCTGGCACCGAACCTGGTCACCGCGCTGCTGCGCACGCTGGACGACGACGCCTAGGACGCTCCTGAAAAACGCGGCGTGTGTCGGTCCTGGTTGGGGTGAGCGGGCTGGGAGGATTGGTGGGTGCAGGGACGGTCTGATCCGCAGCGCGAGATCTTGGACGTGGAGCCGGTAGCGGGGCATTTGTTGCCTG
>DASXJJ010000026.1:0-1879 GCA_036497465.1 Pseudonocardia sp.
GGCGAGCATGGAATCGGCGGCGAGCCGGTTCAGCCGGATCGACAAGGCGGTCGCCGAGCTCACCCAGCGGACCGGTCAGCTCGACAAGGAGATCTCGGCGGTCAAGGGGCGCGCCGAGGTCAGCTTCAGCGCGCTGACGGCCAAGGTGGACCAGAACGCGGAGGCGACCTCCCGGCAGCTCACCCAGTCGCTGGCGGCGATGTCGGGCACCGTCGAGGGGCTGTCCGGCCACATGGCGGGCATCAGCGGGCAGGTCGACCTGATCGGCGGCCAGGTGCAGGCGGTCCACGGCCGGATCGAGCAGCTGGACGAGCGGCTGGCGGACACCGACGACAAGCTGGGCTCGCTGGACACCCGGCTGACCGCGGCGGGCGAGACGATCGGGTCGGCCGGCACCCGGCTGGCCGGCCTGGACTCCCGGCTCGAGCGGCTGGACGAGCGGCTCGACGACCAGTACGACCGGATGACCGGAATCGGCGCCACGCTGGCCGGCACCGACGCCAGGATCGGCGGCCTCGGCGACCGGCTGGAGCAGCTCGACGGCCGGCTGGGCGAGCAGGGCCGGGGGCTCACCTCGGTCGAGGGCAAGCTCGGCACCGTGGCGGGCCGGCTCGGCATGGTCGACGGCAAGGTCGGCACGCTCAGCGGGCGCCTCGACGGGCTCGACGGCCGGCTGGAGGGCGTCGGGAACCGGATCGACGGCTTCGGCGACACGTTCGGGGCCAGGATCGACGGGATCGGCGATACCTTCGGCGAGCGGATCGACGCGTTCGGCGAGCGGATCGACGGGCTGGGCAGCACGGTCGGCACCAGGATCGACAGCATCGGCAGCACGGTGAGCACCAGGATCGACGGGCTCGGCAGCACCTTCGGCGACCGGTTCGGCCAGCTGGACGGCAAGCTGGACACCGCGACCGGCCGGTTCACCGACGTCAGCGGCCAGCTGGAGAAGCTGGACCGGGGGCTGGCGGCGGTCGGCCGGCTGGTCGACACGACCGCCGAGCAGCTGAACAGCCAGCTCGAGCCGCTGGCCGACGAGCTGCGGTCCCGGCCGGGCCACACGGACGTCCAGGAGATCCTGGCCAAGATCGTGGACGCGGCCCAGAACGACGTGACCGCTCACCTCGGCTCGCTCGAGGAGACCGTCCTCGCGCTGGCCGAGGCCCTGCTGCGGCCGCCGGGACGGCCGGAGGCACGACCGGAGCCGCGGTCGGTCCCGGCCCCCAGGGACGGCGCCGAGCCCATCCGGGCCGAGGTCTGAGCAGCCGCTCCGCACGCATTTCATCGCCTACTGTCCCAGTCCGGAGGTGTCCGGGCTGGGACGGTGCCGGTTAGGGCGGCGCTGCTGCGGCGCCCGGCCGGGGTGGCGGTGTTCGGAGCCTGGGCTGGGGCGGTGCCGGTCAGGGCGGCGCTGCTGCGGCGGTGGCCTGGGAGTTGCGGTGGCCTGGGAGTTATGGTGAGGAATATGTCCCAGGGGCTGGAGCGGGGTTACGCCGGGGAACTGGACGCGGCTGATCCGCTGGCGGGGTTCCGCGACCGGTTCGCGCTGGACGACCCGGGCCTGATCTACCTGAACGGCAACTCGCTCGGCGCGCTGCCGCGGGCCACGCTGCGCCGCCTCGAGGCGGTGATCCGCGCGGAGTGGGGCACCGCGCTGGCCCGGTCCTGGGATCACTGGGTGGATCTTCCCACCCGGGCCGGCGACCTGGTCGGCGAGCTGACCGGGGCCGCGCCGGGGCAGGTCGTGGTGGCCGACAACACCACCGTGAACCTGTACAAGCTGGCCTGCGCCGCGCTCGACGCCCGGCCCGGCCGCCGGGTGATCATCACCGACCGGGACAACTTCCCCAGCGACCGCTACGTGTTCGAGGGCATCGCC
>DASXJJ010000027.1:0-24045 GCA_036497465.1 Pseudonocardia sp.
CCGAAGGTGGTCTTCGGCATGTCCTTGGACAGCTGCTTGGCCTTCGACTTACCGAACGACAACACCCGGTTGCCGCCGCCCTGCGCGCTGTTCATCATCCAGAACAGCAGCAGCAGGACCAGCCCCAGCGGGACCATGTAGATCAACAGCTGGGTGAGGAAAGACTCCTGCCGGACCTCGGTGTTGAAGTTGGTCTTGGCAGTGGTCAGGGCGGTGAAGACAGGCTCGCTGCCACCGAACGGGTACTGGGCGATGACCTTGGTGGTCTGAATCTGATCCCGGTTGCCGTTGTCAGTGGTGATGGGGGTCTTCAGATCGAGGCGGAGCTGTTGCTCCTTGTCCTCGATCACCGCGTTGGACACGTTGCCGCTGGAGACTTGGGTCAACGCCTGAGACGTCGAGACCTGGGTATATCCCCTGCTGTCGTCAAAGAACTGGCTGAAGACGACATAGAGCAGCAACGCCGCCAGAATCCAAGTCAGCGGGTTACGGAGCAGACGCTTGCGATCCATGCAGTTGCGGCCTCCGGGGCCTCGACCCTCCCTGATCGTGCCGAGCGGCCTCCACCCGCACCATCAACGTCGCGACAGCCCCTAATCATCTGTCGCTTCGTCGGGCGGTGAACACCCGAGAGTACCCAGCGTACC
This sequence comes from Pseudonocardia sp., assembly GCA_036497465.1. Lineage (GTDB taxonomy): Bacteria > Actinomycetota > Actinomycetes > Mycobacteriales > Pseudonocardiaceae > Pseudonocardia. The sequence continues at coordinate 648 of DASXJJ010000027.1, forward strand.
GGGCCGACATCCAGAGCGTATGTCGGTCTGCTCACCAGGTATCGTCCGGCTCAACGCGGGAGCGGGCAAATGAGTTCCGAAACGCCCCGCGTGACGCCTAATGTTCCGGCTGTTTCGGCGATTCTGCCCGCACCCAGGGCGCCAGCTTGAGAAGATCACTGAATCGTGCGGGTATCCAGGTACTAGCCACGTCGTTAAGGCAATGACAACCTCGGGAAGAACCTCGGCGGCTGGCGACGGAGCGCGCCCGCATGTCCGATCCAGCCGGCAGGAGTGCCCATGATCCTCCGAAGCGCGACCTTTAATGGTCGCGTTCTCCGTTGCCTGGCCGCCGCCGGCCTCGTGGTTGGCGCCACGACGGTGGGTGCGGTGGCGATGCCAGGCGCGGCGCATGCCGACGACCAGGACTTCGCCCCGGCCTCGACCGCCACGATCCACCCCGGCGTGATGGTGACCAGCCCGGTCGGGCAGTGCACCGCGAACTTCGTGTTCGGCGACGGCGACAAGCTCTACCTCGGCCAGGCGGCGCACTGCACCGGCACCGGCAGTGAGAGCGAGACCGACGGCTGCAAGTCCAAGTCGCTCCCGCTGGACACCCCGATCAAGATCCAGGGCGCCAGCCGGCCGGGCAAGATGGTCTACAACTCCTGGTTGGCCATGCACGAGAACAAGGAGACGGACCCCAACACCTGCGCCTACAACGACTTCGCGCTGGTCGAGATCGACTCCGACGACGCCGGCAAGGTGAACCCGACGGTGCCGGTGTTCGGCGGCCCGACCGGGGTCCGCGAGGCCGGGCTGCCGGCCGGTGCGCCGGTGTACAGCTACCAGAACTCCGGACTGCGCCAGGGCCTCGGCCTGCTCTCCCCGAAGCAGGGCCTGAACCTGGGCGACAACGCAGGCGGCTACACGCACGAGGTCGCCACCATCACCCCCGGCGTCCCCGGTGACTCCGGCAGCGGCTTCATGGATGCCGACGGCAAGGCCTTCGGCATCCTGAGCACGCTGAACCTGGAGCCGGCACCCGGCACCAACGGCGTCGGTGACCTCGGCAAGGAACTGGCCTACGCCAACGACAACGGCGCGGACGGCGTCAGCCTGCAGGACGGCACCACGGCGTTCCACCCGCCGCTGCCGCTGCCGGCGCTCGGCTCCAGCGCGCCTAGGGCCGACCAGGCCTCCGACGGCGACTCGGACAGCGACTCCGACGCCAGCACCGCCGCTGACAACAACCCGGCGCAGTCGGCCGCGGAAGGCGCGCACCGGGCCACGCCGGACCGGGGCTTGTCGATCGCGCCGAGGCAGCCCGAGCCCGCTCCCGCCGGGGCACCGAAGGCGCAGCCCGGCGCACTCGGCGGGCTGTAGCTCCCCGAGTTCGACAGCTCGACAACGACATCTCGACAACGACGTGAGGCCCGCCCCGGATCACCGGGGGCGGGCCTCACGTCGTTGTGGGGTCGGACCGCTCAGGCGTACACCCCTGGGTCCAGGGTGCCGATGAACGGCAGGTCCCGGTACCGCTCGGCGTAGTCCAGGCCGTAGCCGATGACGAACTCGTTGGGGATGTCGAAGCCGACGTAGCGGACCGGTACGTCCACCTTCACCGCGTCGGGCTTGCGCAGCAGCGCGCACACCTCCAGCGAAGCCGGCCCGCGTGCCTCCAGGTTCTTCAACAACCAGGACAGCGTGCGGCCGGAGTCGATGATGTCCTCGACGATCAGCACATGGCGGCCGGCGATGTCCCGGTCCAGGTCCTTCAGGATGCGCACCACGCCCGAGGACGAGGTCGCCGAGCCGTAGGAGCTGACCGCCATGAACTCCAGCTGTACCGGGATCGGCAGCGCCCGGGCGAGGTCGGTCATGAACATCACCGCGCCCTTGAGCACGCCGACCAGCACCAGGTCACTGGCCCGGCCGTTGCCCGGGCAACGCTCCGCGTAGTCCTCGGCCAACTGCTTGCCGAGCTCAGCGATCTTCTCATCGATCTGTTGTTCAGTGACCAGGACGGATGCGATGTCACCGTCGTACAACGGGCGCTGCCTCCCTCACTGCGGCTGAGCTGCCTGATTCACCGTGCTCGGGGGGTCGTCGGCCGCCGCTGCCGAGTACGAGCCTTCCATGCCCGCGGGCCAGCTCCAACCCCCCGGGCAGCGCGACGGCCCCCTGGCCGTGCCAGTTCCCGATCAGGTCGTCCGCGCGGCGCAGCAGGGAGTCGGTCAGCTCGGGCACCCCCCGCCCGGCCAGCCAGCGGCGCAGCACCCGGCGCCGCACCGCCGCCGGCAGCCCGTACAGCGCGTCCACCGCAAGATCCTCCGGCCCCTCGGCAAGCCCACCGGCCAGCCCCTCGGCCGCCCCGGCGACGCACACCTCGGCGGACCCGCCGGCCGGCCCCTCGGCTAGCCCGCCAGGTGGCCCCCCGGCGGCCCCGAGTGCCCGGTACGCGCGCTCCGCCCAGTCGTCCAGCGCGGCGCAGTCCTCGTGCAGCTGGTCCGCCGTACGGGCCAGCGCCTCGACCACCCCTCCGGCGAGCACGTCCTCCAGCAGCGGCAGCAGCTCGGCGCGTAGCCGGACCCGGGTGAACCGGGGGTCGGCGTTGTGCGGGTCGTCCCACACCGGGATGCCCCGGGCGGCGCACGCCGCGCGGGTGGTCGACCGCCGCACCCCGAGCAGCGGCCGTAGCCACGGGTCGGACCAGCGGCGCATCCCGGCCAGCGAGCGCGGACCCGAGCCTCGGCCCAGCCCCAGCAGCACCGTCTCGGCCTGGTCGTCCATGGTGTGGCCGAGCAGCACCGGCGAGCCCGGCGACGGGCGGGCGGCGCGCAGCGCGGCGTACCGGGCTCGCCGGGCCGCGGCCTCCGTCCCGCCGGGGCCGGTGACCGTCACGGGATGCACCTCGCCCGGCACCCCCAGCCCGGCCAGCAGCTCGACGGTGGCGCGCGCCCGCTCGGCCGAGCCGGCCTGCAGGCCGTGGTCCACCACCGCGGCGCGGACCGGGTACCGGTCGCCCAGCCGCGCGCACGCCTCGGCCAGTGCCGTCGAGTCGGCTCCGCCGGAGCAGGCCACCAGCAGCGGGGTACCCGGGGGAACGCCCGCGACCGCGTGCCGGACGGCGGCGCGGACGGCGGCCACCTCGGTCGGCGGACCGCTCACCGGCACACTCGCATCGGCGCTCGCATCGAGCTAGCGCACCACCCGGCGCACCCAGCTCGGCGGGTCGGCCAGCTCGGCGCGGGTGGGCAGGTTCTCGGGGGCGGCCCACACGGTGTTGAACCCGGCCATCCCGATCTCGTCCACGACCGCCGTGGTGAACGCCGCACCCACCGCGTACTGCCGGACCTTCGCCTCCACCCCGAGCAGCGCGCGCAGCAGCCGGTCGAGCAGGCCGCCGCCCCGGCGCCGCGCGGTGAACCGGTTGCGGATGGTGGCCACGGTGGGCACCACGTCGGGGCCGACGGCGTCCATCACGTGGTCGGCGTGCCCCTCGAGCAGCGTGGTCAGCGCGAGCAGCCGGTCCAGCACCACCCGCTGCTCCGGCCCCTGCAGCAGCTCGATCAGCCCCAGGCCGTCCTTGTTACCGCCGCGCGCCGAGGAGATCACCCCGGGCAGCCGCTCGAGGATGCCGGCCGCGGTCGCCTCGGCGGCCGAGAGGAACTCGGTGACCTGGGCGGCGAAGTACTCGCGCAGCCACGGCACGGCGGTGAACTGCAGGCGGTGGGTGGCCTCGTGCAGGCAGACCCACAGCGCGAAGTCGTCCAGCGACACGTCCAGCGCCTGCTGCGCGGCGACCACGTTCGGCGCGACCAGGATCAGCTTGCCCTCGCCGTCGGCCCCGCCGAACGGGTCGTACTGCCCGAGCACGCGGCTCCCCAGGTAGGACAGCACCGCGCCGGCCTGCAGCCCGGCGGTGGTGGCCGTGAACCGGCGCGCGGAGGCCGGCACCTCGGGCAGCCGGGCATCGGCGGTCAGCGCGGCCATCCCGGAGGTGGCGGCCGTGGCCCAGCTCGGGCGGTCCACCACGTCGGCAGGCAGCAGTGGCAGGCCCTGACCGAGCCCGGTGACCTCCCGGACGTGGCCCTCGGCGGTGGCGGCGTCGGCGCGCAGCAGCTCCACGGTGCGCCGGGCCTCCACGCGGCTCACCACCGGGCCGGGGCTCATCAACCGGCTCGCGGTCCGCGCGGCAAGCGCCCAGTCCACCGGCAGCCCACGCTGCGTCCGTCGTTCGGAAGTCACTGCTGGCTGGGGCACATGCCCACGGTACGCAACGACGACCGGGGCCGCTGTCCGGCCGCCGCGACGCGCGGACCGGTTTGATCACACGCGCGCGGCCCAGTCGGGGTGCGCAGGGTCGCGGCCGGCCGGGCCGGTCGGGGCGCGGTCAGCGGCAGCCGCAGTCGCGCAGCGCGGCGGCGATCTTGTCCAGCGCGGGCCGGGACTGCGCGGGCGACGTGCCGTTGGCCATCAGCGCGAACGACAGCAGCCGCCCGTCATCGTCGGTGACCACCCCGGACAGCGAGCTGACACCGGTGAGCGTGCCGGTCTTGGCCCGGACGTACCCCTTGCCGGACGCGGCGGGGCCGACGAACCGGTCGTCCAGCGTGCCGTCCCCTCCGGCCACCGGCAGCCCGGTGAGCAGCGGGCGCAGCCGGTCGGCCCGCTGGTCGGACGCCGGGCCGCTGGCGGCGGTGACGATCTCGCCGAGCAGCCGGGCCGGCACCACGTCGGCGGTGGACAGGCCGCTGCCGTCCACCATCTTCATGCCGGTGACGTCGAACCCGGCGGCCGCCAGCGCGCCGCGCACCGCGTCGGCCGAGCCGGCGAAGGACGGCTCCAGCCCGCGGGCCAGCGCGACCTGCCGGGCCAGCGACTCGGCCAGCACGTTGTCCGAGATGCGCAGCGCGTTCTCCACCAGATCGCTGACCGGCGGCGACGTGGTCTCGCCGAGCACGGCGGCACCCGGGTTGGCCTGCTTCGGGGCGACCGTGGCCTGGTCGGCGCCCAGCCGCTGCGCCAGTGCCTTGCCCGCATCCAGCGACGGGGTGGCGGTCCTCGGCGGGTCGAGCTCGTCGGGCTTCTCCCGGCCGCCGTCCAGGATCAGCGGTCCGATCGGCGTGATGTTGCCGCCCTGGATGTCCGAGTTCTCCCAGCCGGGCGCCATCGTCGGGCCGGCGAACCGGCTGGTGTCGACGCTGACCGTCCGGATCGGACCGGGATGCGCGCCGCGGACCTCGTCGGCCAGGTTGTCCAGCCGGGCCGCTCCCGCGTACACCGAGTCCGACCCGCTCGGCAGGATGCTCAGCGTGGGGTCGCCGCCGCCGACCAGCACCACCGAGTCCGGGGTCGCGCCGGCGACCACCCGGGTGTGGATGCGGTTGGTCGGGTCCAGGGTGAGCAGCGCGGCCGCCACCGTCAGCAGCTTGCCGGTCGAGCCGGGTTGCATGGCCCTGTCCGGGTTGCGCTGCCACAGCGTGCGGCCGGTGGCCGGGTCGCGCACCACGCCGGTCAGGGTGCCCAGGTCGCCGGAGCCGGCCAGGCCGTCGAGCGCGCCGGACAGCCCCGTGCCGGTCGGCGTCGGCGCGCTCGCGGCCAGCGGGCTCAGCCGCAGCAACGGCGTCGGGGGGCGGTAGGCGACGGCGGAGCCGCCGAGCAGCGACCGGCCCACCAGCACCCCGCCGGTGGCCAGGCCGAGCAGCAGTACGACCGCAACCGCCAGCGCGACCCAGGACCGGCGACCGTGCAGCACCCGCCGCCAGCCGCCGCCCCCGGAGCCGTCCGGTCCGTCAGATCCGCCCGGCCCGTCGGGTCCGTCCGCGTCGCCCCCGTCCGCGCGGTCCCGGTCGGCGCGGTCCCGGTCGGCGCGGTCACCGCTCTCGACGCCATGGCCGGTCGCGGCGGCGCCGGTCGCCCCGGCGGCGCCGGAGCCGGTCGCAGCGCCGGTCGCAGCAGCGCCGGTCGCAGCGCCGGTCGCCGCGCCAGTGCCGCCCGCGGTCGCCGTGCGGGTCGCGCCGCCGGCCGCAGCTCCGGTCGTGCCGCCGGAGCCGGTCCCGCCGCCGGCGGACGTTGCGGGGCCGGCGGCGTGCGCGCGGTGCGGAGCCGAGCCGGACTCGCCAGGGGCGGAGGCCGGATGGTGGGCCGCGGTGTCGTCGGAGGCGTCCGCCGGCCGGCCCGGGGCCTGGTCCGGGGCCGCGGCGGGCCGGTAGGAGATCCGGCGAGCCCCCGTCCCTGGCGGGTTCGGACCCGTTCGAGGCTGGTTCGGAGGCTGGTTCAGGGCCGCTCCCGGCTGGTTCGGAGCCTGCTGGGGACTCTGGCCGGGCCGGTTCGGCCCCTGACCGGGACCCGCACCGGGCCAGTTCGCGGTGCCGGCACCCGGCAGGTTCGGGACGTGCCCGGGGCCGCCGGGACGGATCGGCCCCGCGCCCGGCCCCGCGCCGTGCTGGTTCGGCATCTGCTCGGCCCCCGCGCCAGGCCAGCTCGGTCCCTGGCCGGGACCCGCGCCAGGCCGGCTCGGCCCCTGGCCGGGACCGCCGCCCAGCCGGTTCGGTGCCGGATCGGGACGGGCACCCGGCCGGTTCGGACCGGCACCGGCCCACCGGGGGTCGGCACCGTGCCGGTTGGGTTGCTGATGAAGACCGGTGCCCGGCCGACCCGGAGGCTGCGGCGGACCCGCGCCGGGGTGGTTCGGCGCCTGGTACGGACCCGTGCCGGGCCGGTGCGGCCCCGCGCCCGGCCGGTCGGGTACCTGGTTCGGCGCCTCGGCCGGCCACCGTGGCCCCGGTCCGGGAGCCTGGTGGGCACCGCCACCGGGCCGCTCCGGACCCTGATGGGCACCGCCACCGGGCCGCTCCGGACCCTGGTGAGCACCGCCACCCGGCCGCTCCGGAGCCTGATGGGCACCGCCACCGGGCCGGCTCGGAGCCTGGTCGGGCCCCGGTCGGTTCGGGTCCTGGTCGTCGGCCCGGGGGTCGGACCCGTGCCGAGGATCGGGCACGGGGTCCCGGCCGGCTTGCCCGCCGGCCCCCGGGTACGGCTGCGTCGGGCGCACGTTCGTGAGGGTAACGACGCCGGCCGGCGCGGGCGCGGGCACGGCCCGGCGGAGCGCCCGCCGGGCGGTGCCGCACACTAGACGGTGAGTATCGACGAGCGTGAAAGGACCGTTGAGTCACGTGGACTTCGACGTCACCATCGAGATTCCCAAAGGCGTACGCAACAAGTACGAGATGGACCACGAAACCGGCCGGATCAAGCTGGACCGGACATTGTTCACCGCCACCCAGTACCCGGCCGACTACGGGTTCGTGGACCACAGCCTGGGCGAGGACGGTGACCCGCTGGACGCCCTCGTGCTGGTCCAGGAGCCGACGTTCCCGGGTTGCCTGATCCGCTGCCGCGCGATCGGGATGTTCCGGATGCGCGACGAGAAGGGCGGCGACGACAAGGTGCTCTGCGTGCCGAACGCCGACCCCCGGCAGGAGCACCTGCGCGACATCCACCACCTCGCCGAGTTCGACAAGCTGGAGATCGAGCACTTCTTCCGCGTCTACAAGGACCTCGAGCCGGGCAAGAGCGTCGAGGGTGCCCGCTGGGTCGGCCGCACCGAGGCGGAGCGGGAGATCGAGCTGTCCTGGGCGCGCGCGAAGGAGTCCCCCGAGGACTGGTGACGGCTCAGCCGGCCAGGAAGTCGAGCAGCCGGCGGGCCGTCTCCTCGGGCGCCTCCTCGGGGATGAAGTGCCCGGCCGGCACCGGTCCGCCGCGCACGTCGTCGCACCAGGCCCGCCACACCTCCAGCGGCTCGTACCAGTCGACGACGGCGCCGTGGGCGCTCCACAGCGCGAGGGTCGGGCAGCCGATGCGGCGGTGCCCCCGGTCGGCCTCGTCGTGCTCGACGTCCGGGGTGGCCGCGGCCCGGTACTGCTCGCAGATCGCGTGCACCCGCTCCGGCGAGCGGAACTGCTCGAGGTACGCGGCCCGCTGCTCGGGGCCGAACACTTCGGGGTCCTCGGACCAGCTGTCCAGCATGTGGTCGACGAGCGTGGCCGGGTCGCCGGCGATCAGCCGCTCGGGCACCGGCTCGGGCGCGGCCAGGAACGACCACACCCAGTACCGCAGGCTGAACTCCTTGCCGGCCCGCCGGTAGGCCTCCCCGGTCGGCACGGTGTCCAGCACCGCCAGCCTGCGTACCTCGTCCGGGTGATCCAGCGCCATCCGGTAGGCGCACCGGGCGCCCCGGTCGTGACCCACCACCGCGAACGTGTCGTGGCCGAGCGCGCGCATCGCCGCGACCTGGTCCTCGGCCAGCTCGCGCATGCTGTACGGGGTGTGCGCGGCGTCGCTGGCCGGGGTGCCGCTGCCGCCGAATCCGCGCAGGTCGGAGGCTACGACGGTGAACCGCTCGGCGAGCGCCGGCGCCACCCGGTGCCACATCAGGTGGGTCTGCGGGATGCCGTGCAGCAGCAGCACCGCCGGACCGCTGCCACCCCACCTGCCGTGGATCGTCGTGGCCGGGGTGTCGACGTCGAACTCCTGGAAGCCGGGATACACCCGATCCAGTGTGCCGGGGGGCACCCGGCGCCGGCGCGGGTATGTCCCGGTTGGGATAGCGTCGGGCGTCCCGAACTGAGACGACGATCACGGGGGGAGTGAGCCTGGGTGAGCGAGTTCGAGCTGATCGGCAGTGGGCTGACGGTCTACGAGGACGACCAGATCGTGGAAGGCCCGCTGCGCTGGCTCGACTCGCCGGCCGCCGTGATCGAGTTCGTGAACAGCGGCCGGGCGGCCGAGTCGGTCGTGCTGGTCAGGGGCGGCACGACGACGTTCCTCACGCCCGCTCTCACCAGCGGCGTCAAGGGGGTGCTCACCCTGCAGGGCGCTCCGGAGAGCCACCTGGGCATCCTCAGCCGGGAGTACGGCATCCCGTGCCTGATGTCGGTGTCGTTCGACAAGGGCGTGCGCTCCGCGCGCGGTGAGATCATCCCGGCGGACGGTTCGATCGTCCGGCTGGACGTGTCCGGCTCGCCGAAGGGCCAGGTGTTCATCGAGCCGGGCGCGCGGACCGCCCCGCCGTCGCCGACGCCGAGGGCCACCCCCGAGGAGCGGCCCGGCGAGGAGGAGCGCGCCCGGGTGGCGCACCTGCTGGAGAACTACCAGGGCGAGATCCCGCACGGTTCGGCCGGCGACGAGCAGGCCCGGCAGCGGGTCTCCAGCACCGTGCTGACCACCGGCGACGACGACCGCGACCTGGAGCGCGACGAGTTGAACGACCTGCTGGGCTACATGGGCTTCAACCTGTGGGACTGCCTGGCGCTGCGCGGCACCGAGGGCGAGTCGGGGCTGATCCCGCGGCAGGAGTACGAGGCCGTGGCCGCGGTGCAGATCTGGCAGCGCTACCCGGAGATGCTGCGGTTCATCACCGACGAGGTCGGCCTCGACGGGCTGCACCGGATCGGCGGCACGTCCCGGCACGAGGTCGGCACCAAGGCCAACATGCTGCACATCTGGTGCAACGGGTTCACCGTGGGGCTCGGCCGGGGGTTGTCGATGACGCTGGGCCGGATGTCCGGCAACGAGCGCGAGGCCGACCTGCGCCACAGCATGCAGTTCATGCGGCGGCTCTACACCGGCCTGCGCGGCCCGGACCAGCCGATGCTCAGCTCGATGAACGGCTACGCCTCCCGGATCCTCGACGACGAGTGGATCACCCGGTTCCGGGACGAGTACCAGCCCGTCGGCGCGCCGGAGATCCGTGACCGGTACCAGCGCTTCAGCGCCACGACCGAGCTGATGGGCTTCCTGCTGCACTTCGACAACCGCTGCGGGCTGCACGACACCGGCCCCTACCCCACCGGCGACGGCGGGTTCATGATCGTGCGGGACCACTTCCTGTCCGACGACCTCTACCACTGGGCCGACGTGGCGGACGGGCTGCCGCACGCCATCACCCAGGCGATGTTCTTCAAGCCGGACACCCCGCTGGACGTGGCGATCGGCGACCTGGGCACGGTGTTCACCAAGCCGGCCAACTACCTACGCCACCTGACCGGCATGACCCTCTACGCCCGGGACCGCTGGGACACCCCGCCCTCGGAGATCCGCCGGCTGGACGACACCGAGATCGACGCCATCCAGGAGCGCTGCCGGACCGCGTCCACCCAGCTGTACAAGCGGATCGCGATGATGCCCCGGCGGGACAAGATCATGGCCGGCGTCCAGGTGTACTACACCGAGTTCCTCGCCCCGTTCGCCCGCGCGGCCGGGTTGTGGGACCGCCTGGTCGACGAGTTCGACTTCCACGAGCTCGACCCGGTGGCCTCCGAGGCCTACTACGACCTGGTCCGGGACGGCGGAGCCGCACGCGCGGTGCCGAGGCTGCTGCTGTCCGGGGCCTACCCTCCGGTGCGCGACCCGATCACGCCCGAGGAGGCCATGCCGGCGCTGCACCTGCTCGCCGTGCGCGGCTGCGCGAGCGAGCTGCCGGCCGACCACGACGAGCTGCGCAACGCCGGCTACGTCTCCGACTCCCCGTCCGGTTTCCTGCTCACCGACACCGGCCGGGCGGTGCACACCCGGCAGCTGGACGCCGAGCGGAAGACCTACGAGACCGAGCGGCTCAGCCAGGCCTACGAGCGCTTCCTGGCGCTCAACCCCCAGCTCAAGGAGCTGGTGGCCAAGTGGCAGGGCACCACCGACGGCGACCAGGGGACCCGCGAGGAGCTGCTCGCCGAGCTGGTCGATGTGATCCAGCGGGTGCGGGTGGCGCTGCGCCGCACCAACGAGCAGCTGGAGCGCTTCTCGCCGTACCTGCCCCGGATGCGCAAGGCGCTGGCCCGCGCGCAGGGCGGCGAGGCGGAGTACGTATCCAGCCCGACGGTGGAGTCGGTGCACAGCGTCTGGATGGAGCTGCACGAGGACTACCTGGTCACCCAGGGCATCAGCCGCGAGGAGGAAGGCTCGTACTGATGCTGACCGCGTTCGACGACTACCCGGTGCACCAGACACCGCTGCCGCTGGCCCAGCCCGGCGGGGGTCACCCGGACTTCTACGACCGGTTCTGGTTCAACGGGTACACCGAGGACGCGTACTTCGCCGTGGCGCTGGGCACCTACCCCAACCGGGGTGTGATCGACGCGGCGTTCAGCGTGGTCGCCGACGGGGTGCAGCGCTCGGTGTTCGCCTCCGGGCGGGCGCCGCTGGAGCGCGCCGAGACGGCCGTCGGGCCGATCCGGGTGCGGGTGGTGGAGCCGATGCGCGCGGCGGAGGTCGAGGTCGACGCCCCGGAGCAGGGGCTGCGCGCGCGGCTGCGGTTCGACACCCGCACGCCGGTGTGCGAGGAGAAGCGGCACACCCGGCACGCCGGTGCCCGGCTGGTCATGGACGTCACCCGGGCCACCCAGCTCGGCCGCTGGTCCGGCGAGCTGACCAGCGGCGACCGCACGCTACGGGCCGACGGCTGGTTCGGTACCAAGGACCGCTCGTGGGGGGTGCGCTCGGTGGGCGACCCGGCGCCGATGGCCCCGGTGCCGGCCGAGGCCCAGTACTTCTTCCTGTGGGCGCCGCTGCACTTCGACGTCGAGTGCCTGCACTACATGGTGTTCGAGGACGCCGACGGCGAGGTGTGGGGCCGTACCGCGGCGCGCCTGCCGGTGATCGGCGCCGGCGACCCGGTGGTCGGCCCGGAGCTGGGCATCGCGCCGCTGTCCTCGGTGTCCCACGAGGTGCGCTGGGCGAAGGGGCTGCGCCGGGGCGACGGGGCGACGCTGCGGGTGCGCCGGGCGGCGGACGGCCCGGAGGAGACCGTCGAGCTGGAGCCGCTGGTCACCTTCCGGATGAGCGGCGCCGGTTACTTCCACCCCGACTACCCGCACGGGCGCTGGCACGACGAGCTGATGGTGGCCGGCGAGGAGTTCGCGGTGGTTGACCTGGACAACACCGAGGCCCGCAACATCCACGTCCAGCAGGTGGTCCGGGCTCGGCGGGGCGGGGTCACCGGCCTGGGTGTGCTCGAGCAGCTGGTGTTCGGCCCGCACGCCCCCAGCGGATTCACCGACCTGCTCGGCGGCCACCCCGGCTGACCCCGTCCCGGCGCGCGGGTCGAGCGGTGATCGCCGGTTCGGGCGGTCCGGCCGCGACTGGCGCGGCGGATCCACCCGAAACGACGATCTTCCGGTCGGCCACGGTTCGGCCGAGCCGCGGTCAGTCCGGCCGGGCCGTCCAGCCGGCGAGCCGCGGTCAGTCCGGCCGGGCCGCCTCGGCACCGGACAGCCGCAGCACCCGGTCCACCTGCTCGGGCGTGAGCCCCCGCCGCACCAGGTCCCGCCGGGCCTCGATCAGCGCCATGGTGCGCTCGTTGAGCTCCCGCCGCGCCCGGCGCACGTCGTCCCTGGCCTGCTCGGCGGCCCGCAGGCTGGCCACCGTGCCGTCCACATCGGGCACCAGCTGACCGAGCAGCCGATCCCGCGCCTCCGCCGGCATGGACCCGGAGGCCCGCACCTCGCCCGTTCCCGGCTCCGGGTGCGACCGGGCCGCCTCGGGATCCGGTCGGCTCCGAGCCGGGGCGCCGGAGGGCCGGGCCAGCACGGCGACCGACATCCGCCCGGTGACCGGTTCCCGGTCCGCCCGGTCAGGGTCGGCCCCGTAGGCATCCGCCCCGTGAGCCGCGCCGACCGGGACGGCGGACCTCCGCCCGCGCGGCGAACCCGGCCCGGTCACCGGGTTCGGCTCGGGCCCGGACGCCGTGCCCAGCCGGGGCCCGGGGCGGACGGCCTGCTCGGCGACCGCCACCGGCACGGCCGAGGCAACCGCGTGCTCCGCGCCGGCCACCGCCGGCGGCGGGGCGTCCTGGCTGCGGCGGGCCTCGATACCGGACTGCTGGCGCAGCGTGACCTCGGGCAGGAACACCACGAGCGCGAGCGCCACCGCGAGCACCGCCGCGCCGAACAGGAAGGTCACCGACATCGATCCGGCGAAGCCCTGCAGGAACGGCAGCGCCAGCCGGGGGTCGAGGTGGGACAGGAACTGGGTGTCGTCCAGCGAGATCCCGCCGATGCCGCCGCCGGTACCGGAGACCGCGTCCAGCACCACCCGGTTGGCCGGGTCGGCCCGCACCGCGGGGTCGGCCAGCGCGGCCTGGAACCCGGGCGTGCCGGCGGCGGCCCGGAACGCCGAGCCGATCTTGTCGTTCACCGTGCTGAACAGGATGGACAGGAACACCGCCGTCCCGAGCGTCCCGCCGACCTGCCGGAAGAAGGTGGCCGACGCGGTCGCCATGCCCATGTCCTTGGGCGGCATGGCGTTCTGCATGGCCAGGGTCAGCGGCTGCATGCAGCACCCCAGGCCCCAGCCGAAGGTGAGCATGAACAGCGCGGTCTCCCAGAACGGGGTCGCCACGCCCACCCGGGACAGCAGGAACAGTCCGATGATCATCAGCGTGACGCCGAGCACCGGCCACCGCCGCAGCCGCCCGGTCCGGGAGATGATCTGCCCGGACAGGATCGACATGGACATGATGCCCAGCACCAGCGGCAGGGTGAGCAGCCCGGAGGCGGTGGGGCTCGCGCCCTTGACGATCTGCAGGTACAGCGGCAGCGAGGCCAGCCCGCCGAACATCCCCATGCCGACCAGCACGGACGCCGCGGTGCCGACGCTGAACGTCCGGTTGCGGAACGCCCGCAGCGGCATCAGCGCGTCGTCACCGAGGTTCCACTCGGCCAACACGAACAGCACCAGCCCGGTCACCGCGAACGCGTAGCAGATCAGCGCGCTCGTCGAGGCCCAGCCCCAGCTCCGGCCCTGCTCGGCGACCAGCAGCAGCGGCACCAGCGCCACCGCCAGTGCGAGGGCACCCATCCAGTCCACCCGGGCGCGGCGCGGGGTGTGCGGCAGGTTGAGCACCTTGGCCACGATCACCAGCGCGGCGATGCCGATCGGCACGTTGACCAGGAACACCCACCGCCAGCCGGTGATGCCCAGGATCTCCGGCTGGCCGGCCAGGAAACCGCCGGCCAGCGGGCCGAGCACGCTGGAGGTGGCGAACACCGAGACGAAGTAACCCTGGTACCTGGCGCGCTCCCGGGGCGAGACGATGTCGCCGACGATGGTCAGCGCGAGCGAGAACAGCCCGCCGGCGCCGATCCCCTGCAGCGCGCGGAAACCGGCGAGCTGGTACATCGAGGTGGAGAACGTGCAGGCCACCGAGCCGAGCACGAACACCGCGATGGCGAACAGGAACAGCGGCTTGCGCCCGAACTGGTCGGACAGCTTGCCGTACAGCGGGGTGGTCAGCGTCGCGGTGATCAGGTATGCGGTGGTCACCCAGGCCTGCAGGCTCAGCCCGTTGAGGTCGTCGGCGATGGTCCGGATGGACGTGGCCACGATGGTCTGGTCCAGGGCACCCAGGAACATGCCGGCCATGAGCCCGGCGAAGATGGCCAGGATCTGCCGGTGGGTCAGCAGCGGCCGGTCCGGGGCCGGCGCGGTGGCGGCCGTCATGTCAGCTCTCCCAGGTAGTAGCTCTCGAAGTCGTCGTTGAACCGGCCGACCAGCTCGCGCAGCCGGGTGCGGTCCTCGTCCGCCCAACCGGACAGCATCTCGTCGAAGGCCGCGTTGCGCCGGCGGCGTTTGATCTCGAAGTTCTCCTCGCCCCGCTCGGTCGCCGCGAGCAGGCTGGCCCGCCCGTCGTTGGGGTCCGCCCGGCGCTCCACCAGGCCGAGCCGGACCAGCTGGGCGGCCTGCCGGCTCGCCGTCGACACGTCCGAGTGCACCGCATCGGCCAGCGCGGACAGCCGGCGCGGCCCGTCCTTCACCAGGTGCACCAGCAGCAGGTAGGCCGCGCGTTCCACGCCGTCGGCGTACTGGGCGACGTGCCGGGCGTGCGCCCGCTCGAACAGCCGGTTGAGCCGGAACAGCTCGCCGTTGAGCAGGTCCAACTCGGTGACCTCACGGGTCCGCATCGTGACACCTCCGTCGGCGGGTCGTCCATCTAATTGTCGTATACAACCACTTGCTCGTTACAAACATTCCGGCGGCCCCGGATCGCCCCGCGGCCGAACCCTCGGATCGTCCCGAGCCGCGCGCCGGCGGGCTGTCCTAGGGTGGTCGACATGGACGACTCGGACTTCTCGGACGTGCTGGTCTCGGTGCGCGAGTTCATCCGCCAGCGGGTGCTGCCGCTGGAGGCGGAGATCGACGAGAAGGACGAGATCCCCGAGTCGCTGCGCGACGCCTGCAAGGCGATGGGGCTCTACGGCTTCGCCATCCCCGAGGAGTACGGCGGGCTGGGGCTGCCGCTGAGCCAGGAGGCGCGGCTGGTCTTCGAGCTGGGCTACACCACCCCGGCGCTGCGCTCGATGTTCGGCACCAACAACGGAATCGCCGGGCACGTGCTGATCGAGGGCGGCACGCGGGAGCAGAGGTCCGAGTGGCTGCCCAGGCTGGCCAGCGGCGAGGTCACCGCGTCGTTCGCGCTGACCGAGGCCGACGCCGGATCCGACCCGTCCGGGCTGACCACCAGCGCGCGCCGGGACGGCGACGGGTGGGTGCTGAACGGGGCCAAGCGGTACATCACCAACGCGCCGCTGGCCGACGTGTTCATGGTGTTCGCCCGCACCAACACCGAGGTCCCCGCCAACCGGGGCATCTCGACGTTCCTGGTGCCCAAGGACGCCCCGGGGCTGTCCGTCGGCCCCAAGGACCACAAGATGGGCCAGTTCGGCGCGTGGACCGCGGACGTGTACCTGGACGACGTGCGGGTGCCCGGCTCAGCGCTGATCGGCGGTGAGGACGGGGTGGACTCCGGCTTCATCACGGCCATGCGCTGCCTGGCGCACGGGCGGGCGCACATCGCCGCGCTGTGCGTCGGGATGGCCGAGCGGCTGGTCGACGAGTCGGTGGAGTTCGCCCGCACCCGCGAGCAGGGCGGGCACCCGATCGGCACGTTCCAGCTGATCCAGGGCCTGATCGCGGACTCGGTGACCGACCACCGGGCCGGCCGGGCGCTGGTGCTCGAGACGGCGGCCGCGTTCGACGCCGGCACCGACACCACCGTGGGACCCTCGGCGGCCAAGTACTTCTGCAGCGAGATGGTCGGCCGGGTGGCCGACCGGGCGGTGCAGGTGCACGGCGGGTCGGGATACATGCGCGGGGTCCCGGTGGAGCGGTTCTACCGGGACGCCCGGCTGTTCCGGATCTACGAGGGCACCAGCCAGATCCAGCAGGTGATCATCGCCAGAGGGGTCCTCGGCCGGCTCTAGGCTGTGGTGCCCGGCTAGGGCAGCGGCCGGAACGGGCGCTTCTCCCACCACGGGTAGACCTGCGGCAGGTCCTGGGGCACCCGCCCGGGGTACTTCGGCGCACGCTTCTCCAGGAACGACGTCACACCCTCGTGCGCGTCCGGCCCGCCGCCGACCTGGAACAGCGCCCGGGACTCCACGCTGTTCGCCTCGGCGGGGTGATCGGCGCCGAGCATCCGCCACATGAGCTGCTTGTTCACCGTCACCGACACGGCCGCCGTGTTGTCCGCGATCTCCCCGGCCAGCTCCAGCGCGGCCGGCAGCAGCTCGTCCGGGGCGTGCACGCTGCGCACCAGCCCCGCCTCGAACGCCTCCCGCGCGCCGAACACCCGGCCGCTCATCGTCCACTCCAACGCGCGCGAGATGCCGACCACCCGGGGCAGGAACCAGCTCGCGCAGCCGTCGGCCACGATCCCGCGCCGGGCGAACACGAAGCCCATCTTCGCGTTCTCCGAGGCCAGCCGGATGTCCATGGGCAGCGTCATGGTCGCGCCGATGCCGACGGCCGGACCGTTGACCGCCGCGATGACCGGCTTGCTGAACTCGAAGCAGCGCAGGTTCAGCGCGCCGCCGGAGTCCTGGTGGTCCGGGTCGTCCTGGGCGAACGTGGCCGCTCCCGAGCCCAGGTCGGCACCGGCGCAGAACGCCCGCCCCGCGCCGGTGACCACCACCACCCGCACGTCGTTGTCCGCGTCCGCCTCGTCGTACATGCGGACCAGGTCGGCGTACATGTCCGGGGTATAGGCGTTCATCCGGTCCGGCCGGTTCAACCGCACCACCTGGACACCGCCGTGGCGCTCGATCTCGATCGTGGAGTAGGTCACGCAGGCACCGTACTTCGGCCGCCCGGTCAGCCGCCGCCGCCGTACGGCCGGGTGAGGATCTCCAGGTAGTGGCCGTCCGGGCTGAGGAAGTACACGCCCCGGCCACCGTCGTTGGTGTTGATCTCACCGGGTCGGGACTGGCGCGGGTCGGCCCAGTACTGCATGCCGCGCTCCCGGATCCGGCCGAACACCTCGTCGAACTCCGCCTCGCTGATCAGGAAGGCGTAGTGCTGCGGGTGGATGTCCTCGTCGGTGCTCGCGAAGTCGAGGGTCAGCGAGTTGGACAGCTCGACCGCCATGAATGGTCCGAAGGCCACCGGCTCCGGCAGGCCGAGCAGGTCCGACAGGAACCGGGCGCCGGCCACCTTGTCCCGGCTGGCCACGATGGTGTGGTTCAGCTCGACAGGCATGCCGGCGACGGTACGCCCGCCCCGACCGGCCCCGGCAGCTGTTTTCGACCCGCCGCCGGGCCGGCCGGCGGCGGGCGAACCGCCCGGCCGGTCAGTACGACGGCGTCCGCGCCCGGGCGAGGCGCTGCGTGCCGGCCTCGGTCAGCTTGGCCGGCCAGCGCCCGGCGCCCAGCCCGGGCTGTGCCACCAGGCCGGCCCTGATCAGCCGCCGCCCGGCGTCCGCGTCGCAGCACAGCCGCCCGTCCACGAACAACACCGGCTGGGACCCGTGGACGATCTCGCAGCGGTGCTCGGACACCGCCCGCAACAACGCCAGGTCCCGCCGGTTCAACGGTTCGGAGCTCTCCTCGGTCACCTTCGGTATCCCTCCCGACAAACGTCGACACAGGGATGTCGGGCGGAGGCCCGCGAGTGTTTCAGCTCACGCGATAATTTTTGAGTCGGCGGTCGGCAAGAGAGTGAACGCGCTGCTCAGGCCACCCGCTCGAACACCGCCGCGAGGCCCTGACCACCGCCGATGCACATGGTCTCCAGGCCGTAGCGGGACTCGCGGCGGCCCATCTCGCGCACCATCGAGGTGAGGATCCGGCAGCCGGTGGCGCCCACCGGGTGCCCCAGCGAGATGCCCGAGCCGTTCACGTTGAACCGGTCGTCCTCCAGCGGCTTGATCCCCCACTCCCGGGTGCAGGCCAGCACCTGGGCGGCGAATGCCTCGTTCAGCTCGATCAGGTCGATCTCGCCGAGGGTCAGCCCCGCCTTGTCCAGCGCCTTGGCCACCGCCGGCACCGGCCCGATGCCCATCGTCTTCGACGGCACCCCGGCCACCGCCCAGGAGACCAGCCTGGCCAGCGGCCGCAGGCCCAGCCGCTCGGCCCGCTCCGGTGAGGTGACCACGCACAGCGCCGCGCCGTCGTTCTGACCGGAGGCGTTGCCCGCGGTGACCGTGGCCTCCGGGTCGGCCTTGCCGAGGATCGGCCGCAGCCGGGCCAGCGACTCGAGCGAGGAGTCCGGGCGGATGTGCTCGTCGCGGTCGACCACGGTGTCGCCCTTACGGCCCTTCACCGTGACCGGCACGATCTCCTCGGCGAACCGGCCCGACTCGGTGGCCGCCGCCGCCTTCCGGTGGCTCCGCACGGAGAACTCGTCCTGCTCCTCGCGCGGGATCGAGTACTCCCTGCGCAGGTTCTCGGCGGTCTCCAGCATGCCGCCGGGCACCGGGAAGTTGACCCCGCCCGCGGTCACCCGTCCCCGGGCCAGGGCGTCGTGCAGCTCCACGGCGGGCACGCCCTTGATGCCCCAGCGCATCGACGTGGAGTAGAACGGCGCGTTGCTCATCGACTCCGCGCCGCCGGCCAGCACCAGCTCCGAGGCCCCGGTCTGCACCTGCATCGCCGCGTAGAGCACCGACTGCAGCCCGGAGCCGCAGCGCCGGTCGAGCTGCAGCCCGGTGGCGGTGACCGGCAGGCCCGCATCCAGCGCCACCACCCGACCGAACGCCGGCGCGTCCATCGTCGGGTAGCAGTTGCCCATGATCACGTCGTCCACCGCGTCGCCGGGCAGCCCGGTGCGGGACAGCAGCTCCCTGGCCACCGTGACGGCCAGCTCGTGCGCCGGCACGTCGCGCAGCGCCCCGCCGAAGCCACCCACCGGGGTGCGCACCGGCTCGCAGATCACCGCGTCCCGCATCCGGGTACCTCCGTCCTAGACGTAGTAGCGCAGCAGGGACTCCGCGACGCAGGCCGGCCGCTCCGAACCCTCGATCTCGATGGTCACCTTGTTGGTCAGCTGGATCCCGCCCTTCACGTCGGCGACGTCGACCAGCTCGATGGTGGCCCGCACCCGGCTGTCGACCGGTACCGGCGAGGTGAAGCGCACCTTGTTGAGCCCGTAGTTGACGCCCATCTTGACGTTGCGGATCCCGAACACCGTCGAGTTCAGCTTGGGGATCAGCGACAGGGTGAGGAAGCCATGGGCGATCGGGGTGCCGAACGGGCCGCCCTTGGCCTTCTCCGGATCGACGTGGATCCACTGGTGGTCGCCGGTGGCCTCGGCGAACGTGTCGATCTGCTTCTGGTCGACGGTGAACCACTCGCTGCTGCCGAGGGTCTCGCCCACGGCCGCCTTGACCTCGTCCACGTCGTTGAAGACTCGCATTCGGTTCTTCTCCTTCACATGTAGCGTCCGCCGGTCACCTCGAGCACGGTGCCGGTCATGTAGCTGGACAGGTCCCCGGCGAGGAACAGTGCCACCTTGGCCACCTCCGCCGGCTCGCCGGCCCGGCCCATCGGGATCTCGGCCAGCTTGGCGTCCCAGATGTCCTGGCGCATGGCCTCGGTCATCGCGGTGCGCACCAGGCCGGGCTGGATCGCGTTGACCCGCACCCCGAGGTAGGCGAGCTCCTTCGCGGCGGCCTTGGTCAGCCCGACCATGCCGGCCTTGGCCGCGCTGTAGTTGGTCTGGCCGAGGTTGCCGACCTTCCCGGAGATCGACGAGATGTTCACGATCGAGCCGCTCTTCTGCTCGCGCATCACCGCGCCGGCCGCGCGGGTGCCCAGCCAGGCCCCCACCAGGTGCACGTCGAGCACCGCGCGGAAGTCCTCCAGCGTCATCCTGCGCATGGTCGCGTCCCGGGTGATCCCGGCGTTGTTGACCATCACGTCCACCGAGCCGAACTCGGTCCGCGCCCGCTCGACCAGCGCGGTCACCTCGGCCTCGTCGGTGACGTCGCAGCGCACCCCCCGGGCCGTGCCGCCGCCGGCCGTCAGCTCGGCCGCCGACTTCTCGGCCGCCTCGGCGTTCACGTCGCCGAGCACGACCGTGGCGCCCTCGGCCAGGAAGGACCGCCCGATCTCCAGCCCGATGCCCTGCGCCGCCCCGGTGATCACGGCGACCTTGCCGTCCAGCATGCCCATGCGACTAGCCAACCACGGCCGGCGACCCGCCGCCGAGCAATCCGCCGTGTTGAATTCAACTCATCGGGGTGAGCCGGGCGCGGGGTCGGTGGCCCCGGGTGCGGGGCCGGTGGCCGGCTCGCCGCAGCGCCAGCAGCGGCCGGTGCCGTCGCCGGTGGGCATTGCGCCGCACTCCGGGCACAGCCGGTCCAGCCAGCACGCCGGGTCGCCCACCGCGTCGGCGCCGAGCGCGCCGGTCCGCGTGTCGGTCTGGGTGTCGGCCTGGGTGTCGGTCTGGGTGTCGGTCTTGGCGGCGGGGGGCTCCGGCGTGCCCCCGGGATCGGGATCCACGACCGTATGGTGACCCCATGTGGATCCCGGTCACCACCGCAGGGCGGGCGTGAGCGTCGCGGCCGTGGTCGGTGTGGCGGTGCCGTTCGTGTGGTGCGGCGCGGTACTCGACATCTCGTTCCTGGAGGCGCCGCTGATGTTCCGCGCGCCCGGGATCACCCGGCAGCTGGGGCTCGGCATCGGGATGCTGGTGTTCCGCGCGTTGAACCTGGTCGAGCTGATCCTGGCGCTGGCGCTGGCCGCGGCGACGGCATGGGCGGCCACCGGCACGGCGACCGGCACGGCGACGAGCGGCACGGCGACGAGCGCGGCCGGCACGGCGGTGCTCGTGGCGATCTGGCTGATCCTGCTCGCGCAGCTGGGCGGGCCGCGGCCGGTGCTGGAGCGCCGCGCCCGCCTGGTGGTCGCCGGCGAGACCCCGCCCCCGACGCCGCTGCACCTGGTGTACGTCGGGCTGGAGGCGATCAAGCTCGTGCTGCTGCCCGCCTGCGGGGTGCTGTCGCTGCTCGCGGTGGCGTCCCCCGCCGGCTGATCAGGTCTGATCAGGTCGCCCGGAGCAGCTCGTCGACCAACTCCACCAGCCGCGCCCCGGTGACCGGGCAGACGGTGACCACCCCACTCCGGCGCAGCTGAAGGAAGTCGCCCGACTCGTGCGCTGCACGCCCACCGCCCACGGACCGGGTCGGGGCGTGCCGTCCGCCCAGCGGGTGGTGCCGAGCTGGGCCACCGCGCGGATGCCGGTGCACATCCGCACCCAGGAGGCCGCGTCCGGCCGGGAGATCCCGAGGGCCACCAGCTCGTCGGCCATGGTCCACAGCTTGCGGTCGGCCGTCGCGGCCTGAGCGGCGTCGAACACCTCCGCCGGGATGTTCACCGGGCGGCCGGTCCCCGCGCGCACCGGCCGGTCCCGGTCCAGCACGGCGACCACCGAGGCGGCCAGCGCCGACGGGCGGACCGGCCGCAGCGCGACGTCGGCACCGGCCCTGACCAGGCGCACCGCGCACCCGCCGCCCGCCGCGCCGATCACGGTGACCGGACCGGCCGGGCCGGTGGCGCGCAGGTCGACCTGGTGATCAGGGCGCGCGAGCAGCCGCAGCGCCCCGGCCACCGCACCGACCGGCCGGCCCGGTCCGGGCTGCCTGCACGGACCGGCCGGCCCGGGCTCCACCAGACCACGCCGGGCGAACGCGCCGACCACGCCGGCAACCACGTGTCGTCGCTGCGCCCGGGTCCGCCCCGGGCTCGGCAGCCGCAGCGTCAGCGGCCGGTCGCCGAGCCCGAGCAGGCCCCAGCACACGTCGAGCTCCACCGCCGACAGTCGCACGGAGGGTTTCGGCGCGCCGCTCACCGCCCGTCCCCGGGGCGGGGGAAACCGTGCACCGCGCGGCGGCTGGCCGCCTCGTGCGCGCGGAACGCGTCGTCGGTGGCCTGCTCGCGCAGCCGGTCGGCGAGCAGGGCCCTGCGGTGGTCGACCTGCAGGCCGGTGACCACGCCGAAGTCGTCCGGCACGCCGCCGTCGAAGAGGCGCTCCCCCGCCGGGCCGGGCGCGGGTACGGCGGCCCGCAGCCGGGCGAAGGACGCCGCGTACTCCTCGATCCGGGCCGCGCTGTCGCGGTCGCGCTCCGCGCCGGCGCGTGCTCGCGCGGCCAGCCCGTCCAGCGCGGACGCCGCCGCCTCGGCCGCCGCTCCTTGCCAGCCGCCGCCGTTGCCACCGGCGCCGCCGGTGCCACCGCCGCGGCCGTTGCCGGCGTTGCCGCCGCCGTCCCGGGCGCGACCGGCGTTGCCGCCGGCGTCGGTCCCGACCTCGCGGCCGGCGTCCCGGCCACCCACCAACGCGGCCCGAACGGCCCGCACCGCTCGCTCGGCCTCGGCGAGCTCGTCGGCCAGCATGGCCAGTACCCCGGCGCCGGGCGCGGCAGCGGTGGGTCCCGGCCCCCGGTGCAGCCAGCCGTACTTCTCGGCGCCCGGGTGGTCCTGGTAGCGGTGCGCCCCGATCCCCGGAAGGTCCTCCCGGCTGGCGCCGGGCGGCGACCGGTAAGCCCCGTTCCGCCCGTCCGGCCCGGTCACCGGCCCGTCCGGCCCGGTCATCGCGCGGTCCCGGTCTCCCCGGCGCCGAACCACCCGGCCGCCCGGGCGTCGACCCGGCCGTACCGCTGCGCGATCCGGTCCAGCTCGTCGGCGGCCCCGGCCAGTTCGTCGGCGTACCGGCGGCGGTCCCGGACGGCCTCCTCGATACGCGCGTCGAACGCCGTGGCCGCCTCCGCCGACACCGGGTCACCTCCGCACCGCCGCACCCAGGGTCGCTGGGCGGCGGCCGCCGCGGCCGAGGCGGTCAGCCGTTCGGCCCGGTCCCGCAGCACGGCGCCTGCCCTCGCGAGGTCCCCCGGGGCGACCCTCAGCTGCCCGGACGGCGGCGGCCCGGAGCGCTCGGGAAGTGGCGGCACCATGATCGGTGACCGTAGCCGCCGACCACGCGCGCCCGTGGCCGTTCCGCCGGATCCGGCCGACGTCCGGGAGCCCGGCCGACCCTGTGGATAACATCAGCGCCCTCGGCGCGAACCGGATTAGGCTGCCTCGCATGCCTGGTTCTCTGATTGGCACCGAGGTCCGCCGTGTGGAGGACCCGGAGCTGATGCGCGGTGAGG
>DASXJJ010000028.1:0-3287 GCA_036497465.1 Pseudonocardia sp.
CCCCGGCACCGAGCGCTGCCGGCGCGAGCGCCCGGACCGCCATGTGCGCCCCGACCAGGACCATCCCGCAGACCGCGGCCCGCAGGACCACCGGAGCGCCGAGCGGCAGCGCCGCCGCCAGGGCGAGCGGGCCCGCGGGCAGGGTCAGTGCATCCGGCAACCTGCGGTGCATCAGGTCGACGGTGCCGGCCGCGACGCCCAGCCATGCCAGCCCGAGCATCAGCGGCAACCAGCGCGTGGGCAACAGGCCGGACGACCAGCCGCAACCGCATGTCGCCCAGAGCGCCCCCACGACGAGCTCGCACCACGGCGGCGGGACCAGTGCACCGCGCGGCAGCCGGGCGAGCAGCGCTCGGGCCGCCGAACCGGCGAGCATGCCCAGCCCGCCGAACACGATGAGGTGTGCCATGAACTCGACGGTGCCCTGCCGTTCCCTCGGACACCAGGCCGTCCGGCGGGCCTGTGGACAACTCGGGGGGTGTGGACAACTCACTGCGGAAGGTCAGCCGGGCGCGCCACCATGGCCCGCATGACCCAGCACCCGATCCTCCCGATCTCCCACGGCCCTGAGCGGGATCGGGAGGGCGTCCGTTCCCGCGCCGAGGGCCATCAGCAACCACCCGGGTCCGGCGAGATCGTGCCGAGCCCAGCGCGTGACGCCGACCTCGCCGGATGCGGGGCCGGGCGACGGCTCGGTACCGATCCCCAGAACGGTGGAGATCACCCGCGTCCCCGCCGTGCCGGCGGGTCCGCTAAGCCCGGGATCGGCTCCGTCGAGCACGGTGGTGTGCCGGAGCAGGGGCACCTCCGCGCGGTCGGCCGCGAGGGCGCCGCGATACCGCCCACCACGCTGCCCGTGTCTGCCGAGCCGCACCTCTTCACGGACCAGCGCGGTAGCCCCCTCGGCCATCCGGAGTCGGAACGTCGCGTGCAGCTCGGCGCGGTCACAGACCACCGTGGGCTCAGGCCACCAGCACAGCCTGGCACCCTCGGCCAGCTCCGCCGTCACGGTCCAGAGGGCATGGCCGGAGCCGGGCCGTCCGGGTTGGGCCACGGTGGCTCCCGCGCTGGCCACAGTCAGTTCGGTGCCCTCGGCCAGCCTGAGGTGCAGCGCGAGCTCGTCACCGCCCAAGGGGCCACCCGCGGCCTGAACGAGGTGCACCCGTGACGGCCCGGTGCGACGCAGTACGACCGGCGGCGCGGCCCGCCACCGCATCCCCTGCCCGGGGGCGACGTCCAACTCGGCGGTGGCCCTCACACCGCGGCCGCGGTGCGCTGCCGACGCACCCAGTTCACGACCTCGGCCACATCCGGCTGGTGGCGCACCGAGGTGAAGACTGTCGGGCGCCCGCCGCGGGACCGCTCCGCGTCCCGGCGCATCACCTCGAGGTCCGCGCCGACCATCGGCGCCAGGTCGATCTTGTTGACGACCAGGAGGTCCGACCGGATGACCCCGGGGCCGCCCTTCCGCGGCACCTTGTCCCCGCCTGCCACGTCGACCACGAAGATCTGCGCGTCGATCAGGCCGTAGCTGAACGTGGCGGTCAGGTTGTCGCCACCGCTCTCGACGAGCACCAGCTCGGGATCGTGCGCCTCCACCAGTTCCTCGACTGCGGCGAGGTTGGCGGTGATGTCGTCGCGGATCGCCGTGTGCGGACAGCACCCGGTTCGCACCGCCCGGATCCGGTCGTCGGGCAGGACAGCGTGCCCGCGGAGGAACTCGGCGTCTTCCTCGGTGTAGATGTCGTTGGTCACCACCACGATCGAGAGCTCGTCCCGCAGCCGCGCGCACAGGGCCGCGACCAGCGCGGTCTTCCCGCCACCCACCGGTCCGCCGATGCCGATCCGGTATCCGCGCCGGGGGCCGGCGGGCAGCACGGCGGTGCCGTGGTCCGGAGCCAGGTCGTCACGATGCAAAGAGGGTCACCTCCGAGGAGTGGTGCAGTTCGGCCAGGATCTCGGGCAGCGGTCCGGCGTCGGCCGGCAGCAGGTCCGGGTCGTCGGCGGCGATGGCCAGCCCAGCCAGTTCGGCCGCCTCGCATGCGACCCGGTCGGTCACCGGGGCCAGTGCCGCTTGCACGGCCGCCACCCTGAGCGGGTCCAGGCCGAGTAGGCGGACCGCGGCGGTCGCCGCGCCTCCCACGAGGTGGTGCACCGCGAGTGTCGCCGCGTCGCCGGCGGTGGCCCCGGCGGCGACGGCGGCCGCGCCGAGCAGCACCGGATGGTGCGGTCGTCCGAACTCGGCCAACCCGAGCAGGCCGGCTGCCATCGGCCAGGCCAGACGGGCGGTGCGCAGCAGCGCCGTGCCCTGGCTTCGAGAGGCCTCGCGCAGCGCTGCCGACGGGGTCCGCACGTCCAGCGCGGCGTCCCACGGTGCCCAGGTGCCCCGGGACCCGGCCGACCCGTCGTTGCGGGCGGCGGTCAGCGCACCGGCGGCGGCGAACGCGGCGGCGACCAGGCCCGCGGTCCGCGCTCGCCCGTCCAGCAGCTGAGCGAGGTCATCGACGTCCCGCACCAGACCGCGATCGACGAGCGCCTCCACCCCTCCGGAGTGCACGTGCCCGCCGGAGGGCAGCCGGGAGTCCGCGAGCAGCAATAACCCCGCCGCTGAACAGGTGGGCACGGAACCTCCGCAACGACGACGATCAGAACAGGAAGTAGCGGTTCCTGGGAGAACGCGACCAGCGGCTATGCGCCACACACGGCGGCTGACCAGGCAAAACCACTTCCATCGTGTTCCATCCCGTTCCGCTGGATCTCAGCGCGAAATGTACCCGGTTTGTACTGAAGCCCCTGTTTCCACGAGGTAACCAATGCGCCCGAGCGCGGCCCACCAGAGCGCCGCCGGCGGGACTGTCGTCAACGCTCGACCTCCTCGGCGCACTGCCAGCACATGGTCAGGCTCGGCGAACTGTCCGGGTGAAACTCATGCCCGCACCGGCCGCACTCGAATACCGGCACGCCCCGCCCATAGTGGTTGGTGCCGCCCAGGCTCGCCGCCGCTCTTACCTGTGCCAAGGCCACAGACAACGCCTCGACGAGCCACGCCGCCTGGTCGAGCGTGAGCGGATGATCGGGGTGCAGCTCGCCCCACAGCTCACGTGCACCGAACCTCGCGGCCACTGTCACGTACACAGCGCCCAGGGCGCCGTCCTCGTCGAGCGTCTGATCCAGGGTGACCAGCAGTTCGCGCCCGGCCGTAGCGTGCCGGACCTGCGTGCTCTGGTGAACCGGCTCAACGCCCGGTGCGTGCTCTCCCGCGCACCACGCGGGGCAGATCGTCGCGT
>DASXJJ010000029.1:0-2659 GCA_036497465.1 Pseudonocardia sp.
CACCGCCGCCCGCCGCTGGCTGGGCGACACCCTCGCCGGGAAACACTCGGTGCTGGTGGTGGACACCAACGAGCAGACCGCCCGGCTCAACGCCGACCTACGCGCCGAGCTGGTCGCGCTCGGCAAGGTCACCGAGCACGGTTTGCGGCTGGGCCGGGAGGGCACCTGGGCCGGGGTCGGAGACCTGGTCCGGGCCCGCCGCCTGGCGTGGGAGCTGCTCGGGTATCAGGGCAATACCGCGGCCCCGATCACCCAGGAGCAGTACCGGGTCCTGGAAACCCGAGAGGACGGGTCGATGGTGGTGGCCCCGATCCGCACCACCGCCGGCACTCCGCATGGGGAGACGCTCGGGGCGCGGATGACGCTGCCCGCCTCCTACGTCACCGCTGATCTCACTCTCGGCTACGCCGTCACCGGGCATGGCGCCGAGGGCCTGACCGTGGACACGGACTACAGCATCGCCACCCCGGCCACCCGCGCCGAAGCGCTCTACCCGGCTGCCACGAGGGGCCGGGAATCGAACACGATCATCGTGGTCACCCAAACCGCGCCCGCACCGGACGCGGCCACCGGCGAAACCGCCCAAGCCATCCGACGCGACCCGCGCGCGGTGCTGGGCACCATCCTGGACAACGCCCGCCGCGACCGCTCCGCCACCGCCGAGGCCGCTGAATCGGCGGCGGTGATGTCGAGTGTGAAGACGGCGGGGGCGATGTTCGCCGAGGTCGCCGCCCAGGCCGCGACCGAACGCACCGCCGGCTGGCTCGACGCCCTCGTCGACACCGGCGCCTTAACCGAGCAGCAAAGGCAGCGGATCGCCGCCGAGGACGGCGCCGCGTCTCTCGGGCGGATCCTGCGCCGGGTCGAGCTGGCCGGACACGACCCCCACCAGGTCCTGGCCGACGCGATCAGCGAGCGAGACCTGGACGGGGCCCGGCAGCTGACCAACGTCATCCACACCCGCATCGTCGCGGCCTACCGGGACCGGCTCGACCCCGACGGGCACAGCTACCAGCAATGGCTGCCGACCATCGACCGGGCCGACACCAGCGCCTACCTGCAGGAGATCGCCGCGGCCGCCGACGCCCGCCGCGACGAGCTCGGCGCCCATTTGGTCACCGACCCGCCACGGTGGGCGCTCGACGCGTTCGGCCCGGTGCCGGACGACCCGACCGCCCAGCTGGACTGGCAGACCCGCGCCGGGATCGTGGCCGGGCACCGTGAGCTGTCCGACCACGACGACACCACCACCCCGATCGGGCCCGCGCCGGCGCCCGGGCTCGTCGAGGCCCACGCGTCCTGGCGGGCGGCGTGGCGGGCGCTCGGGCGCCCGGACACCGACCGGGACGAAGCCGAGATGACCGACGGTCGGCTGCGGCTGCGGGTACGGGCCTATCAGCGGGAGCAGAGCTGGGCACCGCGGCGGGTCGACAACGAGTTGGCCGGGACCATCCAGGCCCGCGATCACCACCGCGGTCGGGCCACCCGCCGGGCCGCGGCGGCCGAGGCGGCCACCGATCAGGCGGAGCACGCCACACTGGGCATCGAAGCCGAGCAGGCTTCCGCGCTGGCCGACACCCTCGATGACCGGATCGGGCAGCTCGAGAAGCTGGAACGCCAGCGGGGGATGTGGCTCGCCCACACCGCCGGCACCCGTGCCGCCGCCGAACGTGCCGCGCTCGAGCTGGCGAACCGCCGGGCTGTCGACGAGCACTCCGAACCGGAAGTCACTGCCGCCGAGTGGCTGACCGCGCGCCGTGAGGCGGAACGGGAGGACGAGGCGCACCGGGAGATCACTCCGGCCGACATGTATCCCGCCGACATCGACATCGACATCGACACCGACACCGACAGCGCTGAGCTTGAGCGCGTCGAGGTCGGCCGCGACCGGGCGGACAACGACGACCGTGACCAGCGGGGTGTCGCGGCGGAACGGGGCGATGAGTCCGCCGCGATGGTCCCGGATATTCGGGCCGTTGCCCAGGACGAGCCCGACCCGGTCGACGAGCACACCGTGCGGGTGCCCACCGCCGAGGAGACCGCCGAGTCCATCCGCCGCGCCCAGCGAGCATTGGTCGAGATCGCCGAACGCGACGCTGCCGACCAGGCGCGCGCCACCGAAGCCGAGCGGGCGGCCCAGCTGGCCCGCTGGCACGCCGACGACACTCAGAAAAGGGATGGGCGGGGCGACGAGCGACAGGACACGGCGTCTGATGCCGGCCCGACACTGGAGTGGGCCGGGTCAGATGGATGACCAACCGCCCGACCGGAGCCCGGCCGCCGCTGGGTTGGCGGGCCGGTCAGGCCCGCTTGCGGACCTGTCGAGCACCAGCTCCGCCAGCGCTCGCGACTCGGCCGCCAACCGCCGGGCACGAGCACGCAGCTTGGCCGGGTCACAGGCCTGACCCTGGTGGGCGCTCAGCAGCCGCGTGTAGATCAGTACCTCCCCGGCCAGTTCGCCGGTCTCGGTGCGGATCGGCAGCCCCAGCGGCGGCTGCTCGTCATCCCCGGTCAACCACCGCAAGGTCGCGCACACACCCCACGCGTAGCCGGGGCTGATCTCCATCGGAGGCCAATAGGCAACCCCCAGGGTGTCGCACACCGCCGCCAAGTCCGGGGTGGACCAGTCGGCCCGGGTGGACGCCGCCGCCCATACCTC
>DASXJJ010000030.1:0-1690 GCA_036497465.1 Pseudonocardia sp.
GGCTCATCGGAGAAGCTGCTCGCGTCCGGCTGGGAGGTCGCGGACGCCGCCGCCCTGGCCGCCGTGGGCCGGGCACTGTCCGACGCCGGCGTGCCGTACAAGGCGGCCACCGCCGAGGAGCTGGCGAATCGCCGGGTAGGCGCGATGCTGACCCTGGAAGACCCGGACGGGCACCCGCTCGAGGTGTTCTGCGGCGCGGCCCTCGAGCACCGGCCCGCGATCAGCCCGTACGGGAACCGGTTCGTCACCGGCGACCAGGGCCTGGGCCACGTGGTGCTGCCGGTCCCGCCCGGCTCGACCGCCGCGTTCGACTTCTACACCGAGGTGCTCGGCTTCCGGCTGCGCGACTCGATGCGGATGCCGGCCGAGTTCTTCGGCGGGAAGCCCGGCGACCCGCCGGTGTGGTTCCGGTTCCTCGGCTGCAACTCCCGGCACCACTCGCTGGCGCTGGCCCCGGTGCCCGCGGCGGCCGGCCTCGTGCACCTGATGAACTAGACCGCCACGCAGGACGACGTGGGCCTGGCCCTGGACCGGTGCGCCCGGCGGGGCGCGGTGGTGTCCGGTACGCTGGGTCGGCACGCAAATGACCTGATGGTGTCGTTCTACGTCCGGACCCCCGGCGGGTTCGATATCGAGTACGGCACCGATGGCCGGCCGGTGGATGACGCCAGCTGGATCACCAGGGAAACCACCGCGGTCAGCCTCTGGGGGCACAACTTTGCCGGACCCGCCGTCCACTGAGCCGAACGGCCCCGCCCTGGACGGGCACGCCCCCGCTGGCCCCGTCGACCCTGACGCGTTCCGTCACGTGCTCGGCCACTTCTGCACCGGCGTCACCGTCATCACCACCGCGGGTCCGGCGGGCTTCGCCTGCCAGGCGTTCGCCGCGCTGTCGCTGTCGCCGCCCCTGGTGCTGTTCTGCCCCAGCACGACCTCGTCCACCTGGCCGGTGATCGAGCGCGCCGGGTACTTCTGCGCCAACGTGCTCACCGACGGGCAGCAGGAACTCGCCCGGCGGTTCGGGAGCAGCGGCGGCGACAAGTTCGCCGGCGTCCCCTGGACCCCCTCACCCCGCGGCGCCCCGGTGCTGGACGGCGCGCTGACCTGGGTCGACTGCACGGTCGAGGCGGTCTACGAGGCGGGTGACCACTACCTGGTCACCGGCCGGGTCACCGCGCTCGGCGCCACCCGCGCGGGCCGTCCGCTGCTGTTCTACCGCGGCCGGTACGCGGCCACCGATCCCGGGTCCGGCCCGACCGAGGTCGTCGACACGCTCCTGGCCTGGCCGCACCACTCGGACTGGATGTAGTTCCGGGCGCGCCAAGGGGGGGAGTTGGCGCGCCCGGAAGCCTGTAGCAATACACCAAGCGTTTGCTTGGGGCAGCCTAGCGTCACTCCGTTACCGCCGTCAACGCCCCGCACAGGCCGGAACAAGACGATAACCCCCGAGCCCGCTCGTGACACCCGCCCCAGGGGCGGCGCGGCTTCCGGGGAATGTCGGTGGCACGGCGTAGTTTGGCCCTACCCCACCCCATCCCCCCGGGAGTCCCGCATGCTCGGCCACGACCACGCGCTGTCCGGCGCCCTGGCCTTTGCCGCCGTTGCCCCGCTGCTGCCGGTCACCGGCACGCACCTGGCGGTCGCGGCCGCGCTGACCGCGGGCACCGGGATCCTCCCCGACCTGGACGAG
>DASXJJ010000031.1:0-30808 GCA_036497465.1 Pseudonocardia sp.
CGGCGCCCTCGGGCGTCTCGCTGCAGATGTAGGTGCGCTCCTCGACGCGCGCGACGTCGGCAGGGTCCGAGGCGCACCAGAACGAGTTGGGCTTCTTCTCCTCGTTCAGCTTCCTGAACGTGCCCGACTCGACCAGCGCGCTGGTCATCCGCTCCCACTCGGCCTCGGACCCGTCCGCCCAGACCACCCGCTCGGGGGTGGTCAGTTCGGCGACTTCACGCACCCAGTCCAGCAGGCGGGCGTTCGTCGTCGGGGCTTGATCGAGTCCAGGGACGGTGGCAGCTGTCATGTTGCTTCTCCTTGGTGGCGGCCGTCGCACGGAACGGCACCGGGATGGTTCCAGCCGCCCGCCGGCGGTGTCGTCGACGACGGGCCAGTTCCGTGAAGAAGGGTGGCCTTTGAGGTTAGTAGGAGCGGCCGCCTCGCACAGCACCGCCCAGCTGTCGGATCACTCACAGGAGCGATTAAGGAAACGATTCAGAAAGCACGATCGGGCACGTTTCGGTGACCGGCGCCGCAGAGTTCCGGCCACGAGTGTGGGATGGCCCACGTGCGGCCGGGGTGCGGGAACGCGGCCGGACCGGTCGGCACGGCGGTGCGCGGCCATCACCGGATACGCGGATGCCGGATTGCGCGGCGGCGCATTCCGGGGTGTCCCGGCGAATTCGCCGGCCGCCCCGGCTGCCCCGGCGCGGAGCAGAATCGGTTAAGTCGCCGGCTGCGAAAGTCGGCGAATACCGGCCGGTCGCCGCCGGGCGAATTCGGAACCCCACCTAATGTGAATGCCCGCTTCACACGGATTTAACCGACCCGCCGGGAGCCCGGTCAGCTGGCCCGGCTCACCGAGCTCATGTTGAAGTCCGGAAGCAGCATCGGCGGCATCACCGTGCGGGTGAACCAGTCCTTGAACTCGCGGGGCAACGTCCGTTCCGCACCCCCCACCGCCGACGCCCGGCGCAGCAGGTCCAGCGGCGACTCGTTGAACCGGAAGTTGTTCACCTCGCCGACCACCTCCCCGCGCTCCACCAGGTACACCCCGTCCCTGGTCAGCCCGGTGAGCAGCAGCGTGCCCGGGTCGACCATCCGGATGTACCACAGGCAGGTCAGCAGCAGGCCGCGCTCGGTTCCGGCCACCAGGTCGTCCAGCGTGCCGTCCGCACCGCCGGTGAGCAGCAGGTTCTCGCCCATCGCCGCGAACCCGGCACCGAACTCGGCGGCGGCCGCCCTCGGGTAGGCGAGCGCGTTCACCCTGCCGTCGGCGATCCAGTCCACCCGGCCCAGCGGCGCACCGTTGTCGAACACGCTCACGTCGTCGTCGGAGTGCGCGCTGGCCAGGAACGGCGCGGTGGCCAGCCCGGGGTACCCGGGGCTGCCGGCCGGGTCGCTGGTCAGGGTCAACGGCAGGGAGGTCAACCGCTCCCCGACGCGGGTGCCGCCACCGGACGGGGCGGAGAACGCGCTGCGGCCCTCCTGCGCCTGCCGACCGGCCATGTTCCAGCACATGAAGGTCAGCAGGTCGGCCACGGCGGACGGCGGCAGGATCGTCGGGTAGCGCTCGGCGGGCAGCTCCAGGCGCCGCGCCCCCCAGGACAGCCGGGTGGCCAGCTCGCCGTCCAGCGCCAGCAGGTCGACGTCGGTGAAGTCCGCGGTGGACCGGCCACCCCACGCCGATCGGCCCAGGTCGGCGGTCTTCGCGTTGAGCTCCACCGACCCGGTCGGCTGGCTCCACCGCCTGCGCACCCCGGTCGAGGTGCCCAGCCAGGTGGTCGACACCTCGTGGCTGGCGAACCCGTACAGCACCCGGCCGGCGTCCCGCCCCCGGCCGAACGCCTCGGCCAGCTCCTCGGCGAGCCGCCCGTACACCCCGATCGACGTCTCGGCCGCCGGGTCGGGCCAGCCCGCCCCGTTGTCCGCGCCCGGTTCGGGCAGCGTCGCGGCGTCCCTGGCCGGGCCGGACGCGCGCGCCGCCGCCTCGCTGGCCCGCACCGAGGCCTCGACCGCGGCCGGGTCGGTGACCTGGGCCGACGAGCTGACCACCCCCACCGCGGTTCCGCCGTCGCCGGCGGTTCCGACCCGCACCAGGGAGATCACCGACCAGTCCACGGACCGGGTCAGGCCGTTCGTGGTCATCGTGCTGTTCGCCCAGCGCAGCACCGCCTCGCGGGATTCGGTCACCAGCACCACCCGGCCGGTCGCGTCCGCCGCGCCGGGCACCGCCAACACCCGCTCGACCAGCTCCTGGCTCGCCGGCACGCCGCTCACCGGCCCGCCTCCGCGGCCGTGTTCAGCACGCTGACCTGCTCGAACAGCGCCGGCGGGCACCCGTGGCTGACCGCGGCGATCTGCCCCGGCTGGGCCTTGCCGCAGTTCAGCGCGCCGGACAGCAGCCAGGACGACGGCCCGCCCAGCCCGCGCAGCGAACCCCAGAACTCGGTGGTGGTGGCCTGGTAGGCGACGTCACGGAGCTGGCCGGCCAGCGTCCCGTTCTCGATCGCGAAGAACCGCTGCCCGGTGAACTGGAAGTTGTACCGCTGCATGTCGATCGACCAGGACTTGTCGCCGACCACGTAGATCCCCTTTCGCACCCCGCCGATCAGCTCGTCCAGCGTGGTGTCGCGGCGCGGGTCGGGTCGCAACGACACGTTCGCCATCCGCTGGATCGGCACGTGCTGGGGCGAGTCGGCGAAGGCGCACCCGTTGGAGCGGTCCAGCCCCAGCCTCGGCGCGAAGGTCCGGTCCAGCTGGTAGCCGACCAGCACCCCGTCCCGGACCAGGTCCCACTCGGTGGTGGCCACCCCGTCGTCGTCGTAGCCGATGGTGGCCAGCCCGTGCGGCACCGTCCGGTCGCCGGTGACGTGCATCAGCTCGGAGCCGTAGCGCAGCGAGCCGAGCTGGTCGGGGGTGGCGAAGCTGGTGCCGGCGTAGGCGGCCTCGTAGCCGATGGCCCGGTCGTACTCGGTGGCGTGCCCGACCGACTCGTGGATCGTCAGCCACAGGTTCGTCGGGTCGATGACCAGGTCGTACCGGCCGGGCTCGACGGTGGGTGCCTTCATCTTCCCGGCCAGCAGCTCCGGCACCTCGGCCAGCTCGGCGTCGAAGTCCCAGCCCGTGCCCAGCGCGTACTCCCAGCCG
Organism: Pseudonocardia sp.; assembly: GCA_036497465.1. Classification (GTDB taxonomy): domain Bacteria; phylum Actinomycetota; class Actinomycetes; order Mycobacteriales; family Pseudonocardiaceae; genus Pseudonocardia. Next base: position 3,133 of record DASXJJ010000031.1, read on the forward strand.
CGGCCGGCGGGCGGCGCGAGGGTGCGCATGGTCTCGAAACGGCCGGCTCCCCGGTCCACGGCGGTCGCGGTGAACCGGGGTTCGATCCGGACACGCTGCTGGACGGTCGAGGTGCCGGCCAGGTCGGCGTAGAACTTGTTCTCCTTGACCTGCGGGCATGCGGCGTCGGCGTGGTCGACCCCGTCGGCGGCGAGCAGCCGGGCCGACCAGTCGGCGAGCAGCGCGATCTTCTCCTCGGTGGGCACCGTCCAGGGATCGATCTCGTACTCGGACACCCAGCTCGCCTCGGCGTACACCGGCTCGTCCGCCCTGGTCACCGCCTCGGAGTTGACCGCGCGCAGGGTGCGGGCCACCTGCACGGCCCGCTCGGCGGTGGCAGCGGCGGCCTCCGGGGTCAGCTCGTGGGTGGCCGCGAAGCCCCAGGTGCCGTCGACGATCACCCGCACGGCCAACCCGAGCACGCCGCGGTCGGCGGTCGAGGACACCGCGCCGTCGCGCAGTGCCAGCATCTGGCCGAGGATGCGCTCGACCCGCAGGTCGGCGTGCTCCGCGCGCAGCTCCCGGGCCCGGCCCAGCGCCGCATCGGCCAGCCTGGCCAGCGGCAGCGCGCGGAACTCGGGGTCGATCTGTCGGTCTGCCACCACGGGCGGAAACCTACCCGGCCGGCGGCCCCCTCACAGCCGATCTCCCCACGGCGGGTCGGCCCAGAGCCCGTCGTTGCGGTCTCCGGCGGCCGGGCCGATGCCCAGCTCGGCGAGCCACGCGCCGGCCGGGCCGGCGCCCGGGGGGAGGCCCAGCTCGGCGAGCGGACCCGTACCGGGGTCCAGGCTCGTCAGGCAGCCGGCCGCGTCCGGCCCGACCCGGACCACCAGGTCGGCCAGCCCGTCGCGGTCGGTGTCGACCGCCAGGGTCAGCGCGCCCGGGTCGGGCAGCAGGGCGGTGTCGCGGTGCGCGTCGTGGTCGGTGTCGACCCCGCCGTCCAGCTCGATCGCCGGCGCCTGGTCGTCGTCCTGGTGCCTCACCGGTGGCCCTGGCCGTCCCCGGCCACCGCTGTGGTCGCCGTGATCGTCATGTTCGCCGGGTGCGTTGCGGCCGCCGGGTGCGCTGTGGCCGCCGGGTGCGTGTGGCCGCCGGGTTCGCCGCGGTCCTCGTGGGTACCGGGACCGCGCTCGGCGTGCTCACCGGTCGGCCTCGGCGTCCAGCACGGCCAGCCGGACCGTGACCGCCCGCTCGACGACCGGAGCCAGCTCGCCCAGCTCGGCGCGCGCCCGGGCGGTGCAGGCGGCGTCGACCCCCGCGCGCAGCTCTGCCAGCGCCCCGGCCGCCCACCGCCGCAACCGGGCGCGCTCGACCACCACCCGGCGAGCCCGGACGATCCAGGCCGCGGCCGCGACGCCGAGGCCGACCGACAGCGGCACGCCCACCTCCGCCACCTGGGCCGGCCAGCCCTGCTCCCAGGCCAGCGCGAGCCGGCCCACCCCCAGCCCGCCGCTCGCGCCGACCAGCACGAGCACCTGGTCCTCCACGCCGCCGCGGCGCACCGGCGGCACCGGCGGCAGCACCGGCGGGCCGGCTGATGGCGGCCCGGACGACGGCGGCCCGGACGACGGCGGCCCCGGTGGTGACGACCCCCATGGTGACGGCCCGGACGCCGAGGGGCCGGGCGCCGTCCGGTCGGCCGGACCGGCGCCGAGCGCCGCGCGCAGCCCGGCGAACGACGCGGCCAGGCCCGCCGCCGTCCGGTCGGCCAGCTCGCCCGCCGCGACGGCCAACCGCTCCGGGAACCGCCGCAACGCCGCCCGGTCGGCCCGGTCCAGGTACCGTTCCGCGTCCTCGGCCAGGTGCCGGACGCCCTCGGCCAGGCCCTGGGCCGCGAGCACCCGCCGCTCGGCCAGCTCGACGCGCAGCCGCCCCGGCCAGCCGGCCAGCTCGGCCCTGGCCTCGGCCAGCTCGGCGTGCCGCTCCCGGCGGGCGAGACGGACGGCGGCGGCGTGCCGTGTGCTGGTCATCCGCCGACGGTGGCACCGCCGGCCGGCGTCGCGCGGCGGTTCGGTGGGTTCCGTTCACGATCGCGAACGCGCGACCAGCCGGGCGTACCGGCTGCCGGCGGCGAGGATCAGCAGCCCGGCCCCCAGGAAGGCGGCGACCCGGGCCAGGCCGTCCAGGGTGACCAGGTCGAAGAGCACCAGCTTGCCCAGTGCCGCAGCGATCAGCACCAGCCCGACGATCCTCGGCAGCACGCTGGTGACGCCCCGCGCGAGCAGCACCAGGGCGACCAGCGTCCAGGAGATCGTGACCACGGCGTGCCCACCGACGAACCCCGCCTGGCTGGGCACCGCGAGCAGCGCCACAGTGATCACCACGCCGGCGGCGCCGTACAGCCCGACCGCGCCGATCGGCAGCCAGGCCAGCCGGCTCATCATCCCGTCGCCGCTGGTCAGGCCGGTGCGGTCCAGGGCGACCAGTGACGCGGCCGCGAGCGCAAGCACCAGGGCGGACAGCACCAGGCCGGTGAGCAGCGCCCCGGCCACCGGCTGGCCGAGCACCAGGTAGGGCTGCTCCGGGAACCGGGTCAGCGCCCGCAGCGGCGCGTCCCGGTACACCGCCGTACCGAGCCCGGCCAGCCCGTACACCGCACCGGCGAGCAGCGGCCCGCGCCGCCCGGTGACGACCGCGACCAGCATCAGCGCCAGCGCCTCGCCGAGCAGCACTCCGGTCAGCGCGGCCCCGTGGGTGAGCAGCACGGTCGCCTCCAGCAGCGCCGACCCGCCGAGCACGCCGGCCGCCGCCACCACCGGATCGGGCAGCCGCAGCCGCGCCGCCCAGGCCCCGCCGCTCGGGCCGGACCCGGCAGCCGCGCCGGACCCACCGGTGCCGCCGCTGACGGCGGCCCCGTCGGTCCCGCCCGTCGAGCCGCGCGCGCCCTTTCCGCCCTCGACCGCGTCCAGGGTGAGCGCCAGCGAGCCCAGCACCGCCACCGCGACCAGCACCACACCGACCGACCCGGCCAGCAGCGCGCCCCGCCAGCCGACCCAGTCCTGGGCGAGGCCGAGCGCGGGCAGCGGGGCGGCGGCGAGCCGGCCCGCGCTGACGGCGGCGGGCAACCGGCGGGCGCCCAGCACGGCCAGCGTGGCGCCGACCAGGAACACCGCAAGGACGGCGACGGTCGCCTGCCCCCGATCGGCTGACCCGGACAGCAGCACCTCGAACACGACGAGCAGGCCGTACAGCACCGGGAACACCGAGGCCAGGACGGCCAAGCAGGCCCAGCCGCGGCGGGCGACCAGCGGCACGGCGGCCAGCTGCGGCACCAGCACCAGTGCGACCAGCAGCGGCAGGTGACCGTCGGTCAGACCGGGGATGAGCAGCCCGATGCCGACCACCGCCCCGCAGGCGAGCAGCTGCGAGCGCCACCGGTCGGCCAGCGCGAGGGCGGCACCGGCGACCAGCAGCCCGAGCAGCAGTCCGACGGGCTGCGACAGGTAGCCGTACCGCGCGGTGGCGGTGCCGATGTCGAGGTACAGCGCGGCGAACCCGGTACCGGCCAGGGCCAGCGCGCCGGCCCGCCCCTCGGCCCGCCGGTGCAGCCGGCCGGCCAGGCCGACCAGCCCGGCGCCGAGCACCGCCCCGGCCACCAGCCGCGCCGGGACGCCGAACCAGCCCCGGCTCGCGGCGAGCGCCAGCAGCATCGCGACCCCGACCAGCGTCACCGCCGCGCCGATCCAGGGCAGCAGGTTCCCGCTGTCCCATCCCGGCAGGCCGGCCGGCAGCCACCGTGCGGGTGGCCCGACCGGGGGCGGCGGCAGGTCCGACCCGGGACGGTTCCGCCCGGCCCGTGCCGGCGGCGACCCGGCGTCCCCGGTCCACTGCGGGGCCGGTCCGGCTGCCCGCTGCGCGGCCGGTCCGGTCGCCGGGGCGGATCCGGCTCGCGGAGCGGCCCGGCGGTCGGGCTCGACCGCTCCCTCGGCCGGGCGATCGGGCTCGACCGCTGTTGCCGGGTGCGTGGGTGCGGCCTGCGCGGGTCCCGCCTGCGTCGGCCCGGCCTGCGCTGGGCCGCCCTGCGCGGGTGCCGGAGCGGCCACGGACAGCGTGAGCAGGTCGTGGCGCGCCCAGGCCAGCCGCCGCCCGAGCTCGGCCAGCTCGGCGGCCAGCCGGGTGACGCGCTCGGCGTCGGCGCGCGGGTCGGCGCGGGGATCGTTCCGGGGGTCGCTCCGGGGGTCGCTCCGGGGCGGGTCGGACGGCGTGGCGGGCATGCCGTCCAGCATGGCGCCGGCCCCGCCCGCGCGGATCCGTAGATGTACGCAGCTCGTGGCGCCGGCCGGGGTTCGTCGTAGAGTTTCCGGCGTGCCCGAGACGTTGACGCCGGCCGAGCTCCGCGGCGTGGTCAGCTTCGTCCACCGCGGCGGCCGGATGACCGACGGCCAGGAGCACGCCTGGCGAAGCTGGTGGCCGGAGTTCGGCCGCACCCTGGACGCGGCGCCCCGGCCGCTGGACCTGGACGGCTGGTTCGGCCGCGCGGCACCGGTGATCATGGAGATCGGTTCCGGGATGGGCGAGTCGACCGCCGCGCTGGCCGCCGCCGCCCCGGGGGTGAACCACCTGGCCGTGGAGGTGTACCAGCCCGGGCTCGGCCAGCTGCTGATGCGCATCCACGAGCGGGGGCTGACCAACCTGCGGCTGCTGCGCGGCGACGCGGTCCGGGTGCTGCGCGAGCTGCTGCCGCCGGCCACGCTGGACGGCATCCGGCTGTACTTCCCGGACCCGTGGCCCAAGCGCAAGCATCACAAGCGGCGGCTGGTCCAGCCGGAGTTCGCCGCGCTGGCCGCCGACCGCCTGCGTCCCGGCGGCACCCTGCACCTGGCCACCGACTGGGCGCACTACGCGGAGCAGATGCGCCGGGTCTGCGACGCCGAGCCGCTGCTGGCGAACACCGCCCCGGACGGCGGCTGGACCCCGCGCCCCGGATGGCGGCCGATGACCAAGTTCGAGCAGCGCGCGGGCGAGGAGGGTCGCCAGGTGCGCGACCTGATCTACCGGCGGCGGTAGCTCCGGGTCAGGCCGCGGCCGGGACGTCCGCGCAGTACCCGGTGCCGGGGTCGTAGGCGTGCAGGTAGGACCAGTGGAACACCGGCTCGCCGTCGGGTCGGACCTCGGCGACGTGGCCGAGCCGGACGAACCGGTCCCGCACGTGCACCTGCTGCCAGCAGCGTTCGCACAGCCGCGGCGCGTCGTGGCTCATGGGGGCCTCCCGGTGCTCGCTCGCCGTTGCGACGTCCAACGGCGCGGGCGCGTCACCGTTGCCAGGCTGTGCGCACCGTCACCTCTTGCTCACCCATCGTACCGCTCAGGCGCCGGGCACCTGGGGCATCGAGGGCACCGTCCGGCTGCGGCCCCGGAACTCGGCGACCACGTCGTCGCCGGCCCGCACGGTCACGTCGTAGACCCCGGAGCGCCCGGCGTCCGAGCGCAGTGTGGCCTCCGCGTCCAGCCGCTCGCCGAGCCGCCCCGGACGCAGGAACACGATGTCGGCGGCGGCCGCGACGGTCGGCGTGCCGAAGCTGTTGCAGGCGAGGGCGAACGCCGAGTCGGCCAGCAGGAACAGGTAGCCGCCGTGGCACAGGCCGTGCCCGTTGACGTGCCGCTCGGCCACGGTCAGCCGGGTCACGGCGCGGCCGGGGCCGACGTCCACCAGCTCCACCCCGGCCCCGGCCGCCGCCACGTCCGCGGCCTGCATCGCGGCCCCGACACGCCGTGCCACGGCGAGTCGCTCCTGATCATCGGTCATGGTCACAGTCTGCCGCCGCCACCCGACGTACCCCGGGCTAGGGTCGGACCATGACCGACGGCGACGGGGCGGAGACCGAGCGGGTCCTGCTGGTCTGGGACGCACCGAACATGGACATGAGCCTCGGCTCGCTGCTCGGCGCCCGGCCGACCGCGGCGTTCCGGCCCCGGTTCGACGCGGTCGGCCGCTGGCTGCTGGACCTGGCGGGAGCCGGGGTCGCCGAGGCGTGCGTGTTCACCAACGTCACCCCCGGCAGCACCGAGGTGGTACGGCCCTGGGTGGAGGCGCTGCGCAACGTCGGGTTCGCGGTGTTCGCCAAGCCGAAGGTCACCGACGACAGCGACATCGACTCGGACATGCTCGAGCACATCGCGCTGCGCCGGGGCGAGGGCTCGCTGTCCCACGTGGTGGTGGCCTCCGGCGACGGCCGGGCGTTCCGATCCCCGCTGGAGGACCTGGTGGACGCCGGCATCGGCGTCACCGTCATCGGGTTCCGCGAGTACGCGCTGTTCGCGCAGGCGTCGGAGGACATCGAGTTCCTCGACCTGGAGGACATCGACGGCGTCTTCCGCGAGCCGCTGCCCCGGATGACGCTGGACTCGCTGCCCGACGAGGGTGCCTGGCTGCCGCCGTTCCGTTCGCTGCGCTCGCTGCTGGAGAAGCGGTGACGGTGACCCGCCTGGCGGCGCCGCTGGTGCTGCCGTGCGACCCGGGCTGCTCGGTGCTGCGCGACGCCGTGGTGGACATCGACGCCGGGGGCCGGATCGCCTGGTGCGGTCCTCGCGCGCAGGCCCCACCGGCCCCCGCAACCGTGCGGACCTACCCGGGGATGCTGCTGCCCGGGCTGGTCAACGCGCACTGCCACACCCCGATGACGGTGCTGCGCGGGCTCGGTGGCGACCTGCCGCTGATGCGCTGGCTGACCGAGGTGATGTGGCCGGCGGAGGCGCGGTTGAGCGCCGCCGACGTGCGGGCCGGGATGCTGCTGGGCTGCGTGGAGCTGCTCCGCGCCGGGGTCACCACCAGCGTGGAGATGTACTTCCACACCGACGAGATGACCGAGGCGGTGCTCGCCGCCGGCAGCAGGGCGGTGCTCACGCCGGGGATCATCTCGGTGCCCGGCTGGGACCGGCTGGGCACCTGGCGGGAGATGCTCGCCGACGTGTCCGCGCGGATCGACGCCGACGGGCTGCGGCACGGCCCCGGCGACCGGATCGAGCTGGGCTACGGGCCGCACTCGGCGTACACGCTGCCCCCCGAGGCGCTGCCCGAGGTGGCGGAGGCGGCGCGGGAGCGCGGCGCGCTGGTGCACCTGCACGTGGCCGAGACCGCCGGGGAGGACGCCGTGCAGCGCGCCGCGCACGGCTCGGTGCCCCGGATGCTGCACGACCTCGGGGCGCTGGGCGGCCGGGTGCTCGCCGCGCACGCCGTGCACCTGGACGACGAGGACATCGCGCTGCTGGCCGGGGCCGGAGTGGCGGTGGCGCACTGCCCGGGGTCGAACGCCAAGCTGGCCGCCGGCACCGCGCGGGTCCCCGCGCTGCGGGCCGCCGAGGTACCGCTGGCGCTGGGCACCGACGGGCCGGCGTCCTCGGACGACCTGGACCTGTGGTCGCAGGCCCGGCTGGCCGGCCGGCTGGCGCGGCTGGGCAGCGGGAACGCCGCCGAGCTGACCGCCGCCGACCTGCTGCTGCTGGCCACCCGGGACGGCGCGGCGGCGATCGGGCGGGACGACCTCGGTGCGCTGGAGCCCGGCCGGTGGGCCGACGTGGTGCACCTGAGCACGGACGACCCGGCGTTCCTGCACCTGGATCCGGGCGACGGCGGTGACGCGGCGGTGCTGTCCAACCTGGTGTGGTCGGCCGGCGGCCGGCTGGTGCGGGACGTGTGGGTGGCCGGCGAGCAGGTGCTGGCCGGCGGCGAGCCTGTCCGGGTGGACCGCGCGGCCGCGCAGGCCGACGCCCGCGCCGTCGCCGCCCGCCTCCGCGGCTGACCTCCTCCCCGACCGTGCCCGCCGACCGGGCCGTCTTGCCGCCGTTCGGGGTTGCCGCCGTTCGGGGTTGCCGCCGTTCGGGGGATCGCCGCCGTTCGGGGTTGCCGCCCTGCCAGGAGCGCCGCCGCCAGCGGAGCCAGGCGCCGCCGCGCCCCGGGTTGCCGCCGTCGGCGGGCCGATCGCCGTTTCGGGCGGATGAGCGGCGCCTGCCGCGGCTGATCCGCCCGAGCCGCCGATCATCGCGGGGGTCGGCGGTCACCACGCTGGCCGACGCTCCGCACGCTGGGCGGCGGTCACCCCGCTAGGTCGGCGGTCACCCCGCTGGTCGGCGGTCACCCCGCTGTCAGGGGCCGAGCAGGTCGACCAGGTACGGGTTGGTGAAGCGCCGGCCGGGGTCGTGCCGGTCACGGACGGCCTGGAAGTCGGCCAGCCTCGGGTAGGCCTCGGCCAGCCGGTCGCGCGTCCACGGATGCCACTTCGCCCAGTGCGGCCGGCCGCCGTGCGCGCCGAGCACCTCGGCGGTCAGCTCGAACAGCGGCTCGTGGTCGGCGCCGGTCGCGGTGTGCACGGCCACCCAGCCGGTGGCCCGCCCGTGCGCCGGGTGCAGCCAGCCGGACTCGGCCGGCCCGACCCGGACCTCCAGCGGGAAACCCACGTCCAGGCCCCGGTCGACGATCGCGGCGAGCAGCTCCCGGACACCGTCCACCAGGCCGTCCCGGGGCACCGCCCACTCGCTCTCCTCCCAGCGCACCACCGGCTGGGCGACCAGCACCCGGTGCGCCAGGTCGGTCACCGAGCCGGAGCCGGTGAGCGCCGTGGCCACCCGGTTGATCCGGGGCACCAGCTTCGGCATCGTGCGGCCGAGCGCGACCCCGCCGCCGACCGCCGCCGCCCGCACCACCCGCCGTTCCACGAACGTGCGGACCGCCGAGCGGGGCTGGTCGGGCTCGTCGGGTACCTCGTCCGCCCACCGGGCCAGCGCGTCCTCGGTGTACGGGAACACCGAGAACTCCACCCAGCGGTGGGCGTCCAGGAAGTCGTCGGCCAGCGCCTCGTCCAGCGGCACCCGGGCCTGCGTGGCGCGCAGCACGAACTCCGGCACGACGGCCAGCTCCACCTCGGTGACCACCCCGAGCACGCCGAGGCCGAGCCGCGCGGCGTCCATCTCGGCGGGCCCGACGTCCACCGCCGTGCCGTCGCCTGTGACCATCCGCATGCCGGTTACCTGCGCGGACAGCGAGCCGGTTGCCGGGCTGCTGCCGTGCGTGCCGGTGGCGACCGCGCCGGCCACCGTGGGCGCGTCGATGTCGGTCAGGGTGGCCAGCGCGAGGTCCCGCTCGGCCAGCTCGGCGTTCAGCGCGGCGAGCGTGGTGCCGGCGCGCACCCGCACCCGGTCCTCGGCGAGGTGCACCACACCGGTCATCGCGGACAGGTCGAGCAGGATGTCGTCGGTGACCGCGAGCGGGCTGAACGAGTGCCCGGTGCCGACCGGCCGGACCCGCAACCCCCGGTCCGCCGCGCGCCGTACCGCCGCCCGCACCCCGGCCTCGTCCAGCGGGCGGACGGTGGCGCGAGGGCTGCACTGCTGACCGCCCGACCAGTTCGTCCACATGCGGGGCCAGCCTAGCCCGAACACGACAGACCCGGACGACTGTGCAGCCGTCCGGGTCTGTCGCTGGACGGGTCCCCGCGACCCGTACGTTCTTCGGTTGTGCCGGTGGCCTACCGGCCGGCGCCCTACCGGCGCGGCGCGGACAGCGAGTCGAACAGCGCGCTGCTGTCCAGGCTGCCCAGCGCGGAGGTGCCCGACTCGACGCCGGCGCGGTGCACCGAGGCGTCGGTGCGGTGGCCGATGTGGCCGAGGCCCTCACCGGTCTCCGGACCGGCGAGCCGCAGCGCCCGCACCGGGGTGGTGTCCTGGCCGACCGGCCGCACGCCCAGCGAGTCGATCTCGGCGCGCAGCGCGGAGTAGTGGGTCTCGGCCGGGCGCTCGCCGAACAGCGCGTCCGCCTCGGGGCGGGCGTGCCGGCTTGGGCGGACCGGCTCGGCGGGCAGGTCGCCGTACGGCTGGAAGCCGATGCCCAGCGGGTCCTCGCCGTGGCCGAGGGCGCCGATGGCCGACCCGCTGTCGTCCAGCGCCGGCGGGGTTGCCAGCGCGGCCACGTTGCCGGCCAGGAACCCGTCCGAGCCGTCGGAGAGCAGGTCGGAGCCGTGCGGGACGGGCTCGGACCAGGCCGGGCGAGCGGGCTCGCCGAACGACCGGTGCGGCTCGCCCTGGCCCAGGGGTACGCGCGGGGCCATCGGGGCGCCGAACTCGGGACCGGAGTGGCGGGGGGCGCCGTAGGGCTGGCCCGGGTAGCCGGGGTGTCCCTGGTGCGCCGGGGCGGGGCCGCCGTAGCCGGGCTGGCCACCGAAGCCGGGCTGGCGGTGGTCCGGCGCCGCCCCGTAGCCGGCGGCCGGGGTGGTCACCGGCAGCTCCATCGAGTCGCGCGGCTTGCGAGGCTCACGCAGCACCGGTTCCTGGGTGGCCACCGCGTTCCAGGCTCCGGTGCCGCTCAGTCCGAGCTGTCCGCCGGTGATCGCCGCCGCGGCGAAACCGCGCCTGCCCCAGGTGTCCATCAGGCCCTCATCTCATCGTCCGTCTCGGCGCCGCAACCGTCTGGCGACGCCGCGCTGACGTCGGGAAATCTCCCTGTCCTGTTCAACGCGGGGGCAACCGTCGAAGTGATTGACTCACCTAGGTGAACGCCACCCGGATGTTGACTGCGGAGCGTGATAATCAGCCGTTCGACTGCCGATGCGGGCTCACCGATCGCAACGCTCGGTGACGGCCGCGCCGGGTGGCGCCCGAGGAACGGGCGGCGGCCCGCTTGTCCGCCGCGTCCGGCACCGGCCACGGCAGGGTCAGCACGGCGGTGTCCTCCGAGGACTCGGAGGCCTCCGCGTGCCGTCCCGGGGACGTGGTCGACCCGGACGGCACCGCGCGCAGCACCCTCCGGGACGGCGGGCCGTCGGCGGCGGGCTCGGGGGCCGGGGCGGGCTCGGGGGCCGGGGCGGGCTCGGGGGCGGCGACCTCGGGTATCGGCGCGCCGAGCGGGTCGCGTCGGAAATGCTCCTCGGGATCGGACGCGTCGCGGGCCAGCGCGTGGAATATCGGGGTGAGCCCCGCGTCGTCGGTCTCCTCCGTGCCCCGGCCTTCCGGGTTGACTTCCGGTTCGTACACCTGTGCCTGTACCTCCACCGCTGACGTCCTGTTTTCCGCAGGTCGGACCGCCACGCCGAAGGCTCCGGCGGGCGGTCGGGGGTTCTGCGTTCGACAACGGATCGGGCCGCCCGAAGGTTGCGGGGGTTACCGAGTTGTAAGCCGAACAAACGAAATCGGCCTCAATAGAGTGGCCGGCATCCGTCGCACCGCGTGCCTGCCGGGCCAGGGCAGGAAACGACACCCGGCCTGCCACTACGCTCTACCGCGTGCGTAGCGAGGGTGCCGACTCCTCGCCGGCCCGACCGGCCGGCGGCGCACCCACGCCACGATCGACCACCGACCCCGTGGTGGCGGGTACCCGGCGCAGGCCGATGGCGGCCTCCGGCGACCCGATCGTGCCGCTGGCCCTTCGGCTCACCTCCGAGCTGTGTGCCCGGTTCCTGATCATCGCGGCCGCGCTCGGTGTACTGATCTTCCTGGTCATCGAGCTGCGCGTGGTGGTCATCCCGGTGGCGATCTCGCTGCTGCTCGCCGGGCTGCTGGCACCGATGGTCAGCGCGGGGGTGCACCGCGCGGGCATGCCCAGGGGGTTGTCCACCCTGTTGGTCATGGTCGGCGGCATCGCCCTGCTCGGGGTGGTGCTGTCGTTCGTGGTCAACGCGTTCATCGACGGCCTGCCCGACCTGCGCGACCAGCTGGTGCGCAGCTACGAGATCACCATCAAGCCGCTGCTGGCCGGCCCGCCGCTGCGGCTGCCGCTGGCCCGGCTGAACAACCTCCCCGGCGAGCTGCAGGGCTCGCTGACCGCGAACACCCAGGCCATCACGTCCGGGGCGCTGTCCACGGCGGCCACGGTGGGCGAGGTCGCCTCCGGGATCGCGCTCGGGCTGTTCGTGCTGATCTTCTTCCTGTACGACGGGGAACGCATCTGGCGGTTCCTGCTGAAGGGTGTCCCGGCCGCGCAGCGCCCCCGGCTGGACGTCGCCGGGCAGCGCGCGTTCGCCTCGCTGGTCGGCTACACCCGGGCGACCGTGGTCGTCGCTGTGGTCGACGCGATCGGCATCGGCATCGGGCTGTGGGCGCTGCGCGTGCCGCTGGTGGTGCCGCTGGCCGCCCTGGTCTTCCTCGGCGCGTTCGTGCCGGTGGTCGGTGCCGTGCTGTCCGGCTCGGTCGCCGTGCTGGTGGCGCTGGTGGCCAACGGGCTGGTGCCGGCGGCGATCGTGCTCGGCGTGGTGATCGCGGTGATGCAGCTGGAGAGCCACGTCCTGCAGCCGCTGCTGATGGGGCGGGCGGTGCAGCTGCACCCCCTGGCCGTCGTGCTGGCGGTGGCCGGCGGCGTGGTGGTCTCCGGGATCACCGGGGCGCTGCTGGCCGTGCCGCTGGTGGCCGTCCTGGCGGCCGGGGTGCGCTCCCTGGTCTCCGCCGAGCAGGTGGAGCCCGAGGCGATCAACCCGCTCGACCCGGACGACGCGAAGTCCGGTCCGGTGGACTCGGCCCGCCGCCGGAGACTGCTGCGGGTGGCCAGTGGCGCCGCCGGGCTGTCCCGCCGGCGGCGCCCCCCGTCGGACGACGACTAGCGCCCGGGGTCCGGCTCAGGCCGCCTCGTCCAGCGCGTTCACCGTCTCGAGGTCGAGCTTGAGGCCGGCGCCCGCGACGTTCTCCTCCAGGTGCGCCACCGACGAGGTGCCCGGGATCGGCAGCATGATCGAGGAGCGCTGCAGCAGCCAGGCCAGTGCGACCTGGCTGGCCGTCGCGCCCAGCCGCTCGGCCGCCTTGTGTACCGGGCCACCCGGCTTGGACAGCTCGCCGGAGGCCAGCGGGAACCACGGGATGAAGCCGATGCCCCGCTCGGTGCAGTAGCGCAGCTCGGCGTCCGAGGCGCGGTCGCCGAGGTTGTACCGGTTCTGCACGGTGGCGATGTCGACGATCGCGCTGGCGTCGGCGATCTGGTCGACGGTCACCTCGGACAGCCCGACCAGGCCGACCTTGCCCTCCTTCTGCAGCTCGGCGAGCAGCCCGTACTGGTCGTCGGCGGGCACGGCGGGGTCGACGCGGTGCAGCTGGAACAGGTCGATGCGCTCCACGCCGAGCCTGCGCAGGCTCATCTCGCACTGCTGGCACAGGTACTCCGGGCGGCCGCACGGGTGCCACTCGCCGGGGCCGGTGCGCAGCAGCCCGGCCTTGGTGGCGACCACCACACCCTCGGGGTACGGGTGGAGCGCCTCGCGGATCAGCTCCTCGCTGACGTACGGGCCGTACGAGTCGGCGGTGTCGATCAGGGTGACGCCGAGCTCGACCGCGCGCCGGAGCACCCAGATCGCCTCGTCGTGGTCGGTGGGGGCGCCCCACACGCCCGGGCCGGGGAGCTGCATGGCGCCGAAACCGAGCCGGGTCACCGGCACCTGGTCGCCGAGCCGAATCTCTCCGCTCTCCGCCGCTGGGCGGGTGCCGATGTCCGTGCTCGTGGAGGTGGTCAAGGTTCTCTCCCGCGAGAGTTGGCTGTGACGGGGTGGCAAGGGCTCAAGGGTGTCAGTCCCGCCGTGCCCGCTGCTCGTGTACGTGATGAGCCCTACACCGCCGGTACCCCGAACGGGGTGACTTCATGCCCTGAGTGGAGGGCCATAACAAGCCTGCGTGCTTGCTTGTTTTTCGCCGCGCTGGCACGCTCACGCCTCGTGACGCTGCGCATCGGCAATGCCTCCGGCTTCTACGGCGACCGGTTCTCCGCGGTCCGCGAGATGCTCACCGGCGGCCCCCTGGACGTCCTGACCGGCGACTACCTGGCCGAGCTGACCATGCTCATCCTGGGCAGGGCCAAGCTCAAGGATCCGACCTCCGGGTACGCCCGCACCTTCCTGCGCCAGATGGAGGAGTCCCTCGGGCTGGCCGTGGACAACGGCGTCAAGATCGTGGTCAACGCCGGAGGGGTGAACCCCGCCGGGCTGGCCGACGCGCTGCGCGGGCTGTCCGACAAGCTCGGGGTGACCGCCCGGGTCGCGCACGTGCAGGGCGACGACCTGCTGGACCGCGCGGGCGCGCTGGGCCTGGGTGAGCCGCTGACCGCGAACGCCTACCTGGGCGCCTGGGGCATCGCGGAGTGCATCCGCTCGGGCGCCCAGGTCGTCGTCACCGGCCGGGTCACCGACGCCTCGCTGGTCGTCGGGCCGGCCGCCGCGCACTACGGCTGGGGGCGCTCCGACTACGACGCGCTGGCCGGCGCGGTGGTCGCCGGGCACGTGGTGGAGTGCGGCCCGCAGACCACCGGCGGCAACTACTCGTTCTTCACCGAGCACAAGCTGGGCACCCCCGGCTTCCCGGTCGCCGAGATCGAGGCCGACGGCTCCAGCGTGATCACCAAGCACGACGGCACCGGCGGGGTGGTCACCACCGAGACGGTCACCGCGCAGCTGCTGTACGAGATCACCGGCGCCCGGTACGCCGGCCCGGACGTGACCACCCGGTTCGACACGATCGCGGTCGAGCAGGACGGCCCGGACCGGGTGCGGATCAGCGGCGTGCGCGGTGAGGCGCCGCCGCCCACCCTCAAGGTCTGCCTCAACCAGCTCGGCGGCTACCGCAACGAGATGACGTTCGTGCTCACCGGGCTGGACATCGAGGCCAAGGCCGACTGGGTGCGCGAGCAGCTGGAGGCCGGCCTCGCCACCCGCCCGGCCGAGCTGCGCTGGACGCTGGCCCGCACCGACCACCCCGGGCGCGAGGGCAGCACCGAGCAGGAGGCCAGCGCGCTGCTGCACTGCCAGGCCCGGGACCCCGACGAGAAGGTCGCCGGCCGGGCGTTCAGCGGCGCGGTCACCGAGCTCGCGCTGGCCAGCTACCCCGGTTTCCACACCCTGACCCCGCCGGGCAACGCCTCCGCCTACGGGATCTACACCGCCGAGTACGTGCCCGCCGACCAGGTCGAGCACGTCGCGGTCTCCCCGGACGGAGCGCGCAGCGTCATCCCGCACGCCGGGGAGACCCTCGAGCTGGCCCCGGTGGCCGCCCCCGAGGTGCCGGGCGCCCCGCCGGGCGGGCCGACGCGGCGGGCGCCCCTGGGCGCGGTGTGCGGCACCCGATCCGGGGACAAGGGCGGCGACGCGAACCTGGGTGTGTGGGCGCGGACCGACGACGCCTACCGCTGGCTGGCCCACACGCTGACCGCCGAGCGGCTCGGGCAGCTGCTGCCGGAGACCGCTCCGCTGACCGTGACCCGGCACCTGCTGCCGAACCTGCGCGCGCTGAACTTCGTGGTCTCCGGGCTGCTCGGCGCCGGGGTGGCCGAGCAGGCCCGGTTCGACCCGCAGGCCAAGGCGCTCGGTGAGTGGCTGCGCTCCCGCGAGGTCGACGTGCCGGAGGCGCTGCTGTGACCGTCACCGACCAGGCCGGGCCGACGGCCCCCGGCGACGGGGAACCGGCCGGCAACCGGGACGCGATGCTGGCCAAGCTGGCGGAGCTGGACGCCGGGCAGGCCACCGCGGTCGCCGGCGGCGGGGAGAAGTACGTCGCGCGGCACCGCGAGCGCGGCAAGCTCACCGCCCGGGAGCGCATCGAGCTGCTGATCGATGAGGACAGCCCGTTCCTGGAGCTGTCCGCGCTGGCCGCCTGGGGCACCGACCACCGGGTGGGTGGCGCGGTGGTCACCGGCGTCGGCGTGGTCGAGGGCGTGGAGTGCATGCTCATCGCCAGCGACCCGACGGTGCGCGGCGGCACGATCAACCCGTCCGGGCTGAAGAAGACGCTGCGGGCCGCCGAGATCGCCGGCCAGAACCGGCTGCCGATGATCAACCTCGTGGAGTCGGGCGGGGCCGACCTGCCCACCCAGAAGGACATCTTCATCCCGGCCGGCCGGACGTTCCGCAACATCACCCGCAGCTCGGCGCAGCGGGTGCCGACCATCGCGCTGGTGTTCGGCAACTCCACCGCGGGCGGCGCGTACCTGCCCGGGATGTCCGACTACGTGGTGATGGTGGAGAACCGGGCCAAGGTGTTCCTGGGTGGCCCGCCGCTGGTCAAGATGGCCACCGGGGAGGACTCCGAGGACGAGGAGCTGGGCGGCGCGGACATGCACGCCCGGGTGTCCGGGCTGGCCGACTACCTGGCGGTGGACGAGCAGGACGCGATCCGGCTGGGCAGGCGGATCGTGGCCCGGCTGAACTGGCACAAGCACGGCCGGGCCCCGGCGGCCGGGTACGCCGGGCCGGCCGCCGACCCCGAGGACCTGCTGGACATCATCCCGTCCGACCTGCGGGTGCCGTTCGACCCGCGCGAGGTGATCTCCCGGGTGGTGGACGGCCCGTCCGGTGCCGCCGACGTCGCGTTCGACGAGTTCAAGCCGCTGTACGGCACCTCGCTGGTCACCGGGTGGGCGCGGCTGCACGGCTATCCGGTGGGCATCCTGGCCAACGCGCGGGGGATCCTGTTCAGCGAGGAGGCCCAGAAGGCCACCCAGTTCATCCAGCTGGCCAACCAGACCGACACGCCGCTGGTGTTCCTGCACAACACCACGGGCTACATGGTGGGCCGGGACTACGAGCGCGGCGGGATCATCAAGCACGGGTCGATGATGATCAATGCGGTGTCGAACTCGACGGTGCCGCACCTGTCCGTGCTGATGGGCTCCTCCTACGGGGCCGGGCACTACGGCATGTGCGGCCGGGCCTACGAGCCCCGGTTCCTGTTCGCCTGGCCGAGCGCGAAGTCGGCGGTGATGGGTCCGACGCAGCTGGCCGGGGTGCTGTCCATCGTGGCCAGGGCGGCGGCCGCCGCGCGGAACACCCCCTACGACGAGGAGCAGGACGCGGCCATGCGCGCCGCGGTGGAGAACCAGATCGAGGCGGAGTCGCTGCCGATGTTCCTGTCCGGGATGGTCTACGACGACGGGATCATCGATCCGCGGGACACCCGGACCGTGCTCGGCATGTGCCTCTCCGTGGTGCACAACACCGAGGTCCGGGGCGCCCGCGGCTTCGGCGTCTTCCGGATGTGACGGGGTCGATGATCACTAATCTGTTGGTGGCCAACCGGGGTGAGATCGCCCGCCGGGTCTTCGCCACCTGCCGCGCGCAGGGTGTGGGCACCGTGGCCGTGTACTCCGACGCCGATGCCGGCGCCCCGCACGTGGCCGAGGCCGACGCGGGCGTGCGGCTGCCGGGCAACACCCCTGGCGAGACGTACCTGCGGTCGGACCTGCTGGTCAAGGCGGCGGCCGAGGCGGGCGCGGACGCCGTGCACCCCGGCTACGGGTTCCTCTCCGAGAACGCCGGGTTCGCCCGCGCCGTCCTCGACGCCGGCCTGTTCTGGGTCGGGCCGCCCGCCGAGGCGATCGACACGATGGGCTCCAAGGTCGAGTCCAAGCGGCTGATGGCCAAGGCCGGGGTGCCGGTGCTCGCCGAGCTGCACACCCGGGAGGTCACCGAGTCCGACCTGCCGGTGCTGGTCAAGGCGTCCGCCGGGGGCGGCGGCCGGGGCATGCGGATCGTCCGGACGCTGGCCGAGCTGCCGGACGCGGTGTCCGGTGCCGCCGCCGAGGCGGGCTCCGCGTTCGGCGACCCGACGGTGTTCTGCGAGCGGTACCTGGAGACCGGCCGGCACATCGAGGTGCAGGTGCTGGCCGACGCGCACGGCACGGTGTGGGCGCTCGGCGAGCGGGAGTGCTCCATCCAGCGGCGGCACCAGAAGGTCCTCGAGGAGGCCCCGTCCCCGCTGGTGGACGAGGCGATGCGGACCCGGCTGTGCGATGCGGCGGTCGCGGCGGCGACGGCGGTCGGCTACGTCGGCGCCGGCACCGTGGAGTTCCTGGCCACCGCCGACGGCGAGTTCTTCTTCCTGGAGATGAACACCCGGCTGCAGGTGGAGCACCCGGTCACCGAGTGCGTCACCGGCCTGGACCTGGTGGCGCTGCAGCTGTCGGTGGCCGAGGGCGAGCCGCTGCCGGAGGCGGGGCTGCCCGGGTTCCGCGGCCACGCCGTCGAGGTGCGGCTCTACGCCGAGGACCCGGCGCTGGACTGGCAGCCGCAGAGCGGGACGCTGCACCGGTTCGCGGTGCCCGGGGTGGCGGCCGAGTTCACCGTGCCGGCCGCGCACGGGCTGCGGCTGGACAGCGGCGTGGAGTCCGGCTCGGTCATCGGGGTGCACTACGACCCGATGCTGGCCAAGGTGATCGCCTGGGCGCCGACCCGGACCGCCGCCGCCCGGGCGCTGGCCACCGCGCTGGCCCGCGCGCGGATCCACGGCCCGCGCACCAACCGGGACCTGCTGGTGCGCGTGCTGCGTCACCCGGAGTTCCTGGCCGGCGACATCGACACGGCGTTCCTGGACCGGCACCGCACGGACGGGCTGTTCGAGCCGCTGGCCGACGCCGGCGCGGTGCGGCTGTCCGCGCTGGCCGCCGCGCTGGCCGAGGCCGAGGCCAACCGGGCCGGGGCGCGCGTGCTCGCCGGCCTGCCCAGCGGCTGGCGGAACGTGCGCTCGGCGTCGATCACCCGGCGGTACCTGGCCGGGGAGGACGAGCTGGCGGTGGCCTACGCGCTGACCCGCGACGGGCTGCGGGCGGACGGGTTCGACGGCGTCGAGCTGCTCTCCGCCACGCCGGACCGGGTGGTGCTGGAGATCGGCGGGCTGCGCCGGACGTTCGACGTCGCGCGGTACCCGGCCGCCGGCGGTGGGAGTGGTGGGGTCGGTGGGGTCGGTGGGGGAACGGTCACCGTCGACTCGCCGCTCGGGCCGGTCACGCTGGCCGCCGTGCCCCGGTTCCGCGACCCGTCCGCCGAGGTCGCCGCGGGCTCGCTCACCGCGCCGATGCCGGGCACCGTGCTGCGCGTCGCGGTGTCCTCGGGCGACCGGGTCGCGGCCGGTGACCCGGTGCTGTGGCTGGAGGCGATGAAGATGGAGCACCGGATCGCGGCCCCGACCGACGGCGTGGTCACCGAGCTGCCGGTGGTGGTCGGCCAGCAGGTCGACGTGGGCACCGTGCTCGCCGTGGTCAGCGACGACCCCACCGACGACCCGGGCGCCGACCCGGGAGCCGGCACCGGCCCGGCCGGCGCGGGTGACGCGGCGGCGGGTGACGCGGCGACCACACCGGACACGTGACCTCCCCCGTCCGGCCCCCGCAGCAGGACCGCAGCCGCGCGACCCGGCAGCGGCTGGTGGAGGCGGCCGTGGCGAGCATCGCCGAGCTGGGCTGGACCGGCACGACCGTGGCGGTGGTCGCCGAGCGGGCCGGGGTGTCCCGGGGCGCCGCCCAGCACCACTTCCCCACCCGGGAGGACCTGGTCGCGGCCACCGTCCGGGAGCTGCGCGAGGAGCAGGTGCGCCAGCTGCACGAGCACGCCGACGCGCTGCCGCGGGGCCCGGACCGGATCGAGCGGGCGGTCGGCATGCTGCTGGAGCTCTACACCGGACCCACGTTCCGGGCCGCGCTGCACGTCTGGGTGGCCGCGTCGTCCGACGAGTCGCTGCGCGCGACGGTGGTGCCGCTGGAGGCGAACGTGGGCCGGGAGGCGCACCGCACGGCGGTGCAGCTGCTCGAGGTGGACGAGTCCCGCCCGGGGGTGCGCGAGCTGGTGCGGGCCACGCTGGACCTGGCCCGGGGCCTCGGGCTGGCGAACCTGCTCACCGACGACACCGCGCGCCGCGGCCAGATCGCCGCCCGGTGGGCCGCCGTGCTGCGCGCCGAGCTGGCGGACTGAGCGGCGACCCGGCCGACGCGCCCCTCGGCCCCGGCCGAGGGTGGTCCGGTCGGGTGATCTACCGCGGCGGCCGTCCCACCGCGCGGAAAGCGTCCTGTGGCGACCCCTGAGCGGCCGGGATAGGTTCGGGTCCAGCGGGCCGCCGGCACGCGGGACACGGTGCCCGGAAATGCTCACCGTCCCGGGCGGCCCCCGAGCGGGACGGAGCCCATGGCAGAGATCATGACGCTGACCGAGGCGGTCGCGGAACTGGTGCACGACGGCGACTCGGTGGCGCTCGAGGGTTTCACCCACCTCATCCCGTTCGCCGCCGGTCACGAGATCATCCGCCAGGGCCGGCGCGGCCTGACCCTG
The DNA here is from genome assembly GCA_036497465.1 of Pseudonocardia sp. Lineage (GTDB taxonomy): Bacteria > Actinomycetota > Actinomycetes > Mycobacteriales > Pseudonocardiaceae > Pseudonocardia. The sequence goes on from DASXJJ010000031.1 coordinate 23,160, forward strand.
ATCCGGATGACCCCCGACCTGATCTACGACCGGATGATCGGCGCCGGGTGCGCCTCGAAGCTGGTGTTCTCCTGGGGCGGCAACCCGGGGGTGGGCTCGCTGCACCGGATGCGCGACGCGCTGAGCCACGACTGGCCGGTGCCGCTGGAGTTGGAGGAGCACAGCCACGCCGGCATGGCCAACCGGTACGCGGCGGGCGCCTCGGGCCTGCCGTTCGGGGTGCTGCGCGGCTACGCGGGCACCGACCTGCCCTCGCACACCGACACCATCAGCACCGTGACCTGCCCGTTCACCGGCGAGACGCTGGCCGCCGTGCGGGCGCTGAACCCGGACGTGTCGATCGTGCACGCCCAGCGCGCGGACCGCGACGGCAACGTGCAGCTGTGGGGCATCACCGGGGTGCAGAAGGAGGCGGTGCTGGCCGCGAAGCGCGCGCTGGTCACCGTCGAGGAGATCGTGGACACGCTGGAACCGGTACCCGGCGCGGTCGTGCTGCCCTCCTGGGTGGTCTCGGCGGTGGCGGTGGCCAAGGAGGGCGCCAAGCCGTCCTACGCGCACGGCTACTACGACCGGGACAACGCCGCATACCGGTCGTGGGACGCGGTGAGCCGGGACCGGGAACGGTTCTCGGCGTGGTTGAAGGAGCTGGTGTCCCCGTGACCGAGCGTGCGAGCAGGCCGCTGACGCTGAGCGAGGCGGCGAGCAGGCGGGCCACCCCGCGCCGGGACATCGTCCGGCCCCGGGCGAGCAGCGACACCGTGGAGCCGACCCCGGAGTACTCCTCGGACGACATGATGACCGTGGCGGCGGCGCGCGCGCTGAACGACGGCACCGCGTGCTTCGTGGGTATCGGGCTGCCGTCCCGCGCGGCCAACCTGGCGCGGCGGCTGCACGCGCCGAACCTGTCGCTGATCTACGAGTCGGGCACCCTGGACACCCGCCCCGAGCAGCTGCCGCTGTCCATCGGCGACGGCATCCTCGTCGACTCGGCACTCACCGTGGTCAGCGTCCCGGAGATCTTCAACTACTGGCTGCAGCCGGGGCGGATCGACGTCGGCTTCCTCTCCGGCGCCCAGCTGGACCGTTACGGCAACATCAACACCACCGCGATCGGCGACTACGACGAGCCGTCGGTGCGGTTGCCCGGCTCCGGGGGCGCGCCGGAGATCGCGGCCTCCTGCCGCGAGGTGCTGATCGTGATGCGGCACCGGCTGCGCGCCTTCGTCGAGCAGGTCGACTTCGTGACCTCGGTCGGCCACGGCGGCGGCCCGGACGACCGCAAGCTGCTCGGCCTGACCGGTGCGGGCCCGGTCCGGGTGATCACCGATCTGGGCGTGCTGAAGCCCGACCCGCAGACCCGCGAGCTGACCCTGACCGGCCTGCACCCCGGCGTCCGCCTGGAGCAGGTGCGCGCGGAGACCGGCTGGGACCTGGCGGTGAGCGACGAACCGCTGGAGACGACCCCGCCGCCGACCGAGCGGGAGATGGGCGTGCTGCGCTCGATGCGCACGGTGGGCGAGTGATCGCCCTAGGATCGTCCCGATGATGGGTGATCGGGAGGCCGTGGCACTGCACCACGTCGAGGACGGCCCGGCCGACGGCGCGCCGCTGGTCCTGCTCGGCTCGCTGGGCAGCACGCTGGACATGTGGCGCCCGCAGCTGCCGGCGTTCACCGGCCGGCGGCGGGTGATCCGGATCGACCACCGGGGCCACGGCGACTCCCCGGTGCCGGCAGGGCCGTACACCATCGCCGAGATGGCCGGCGACGTGCTGGCGCTGCTGGACAAGCTGGGCCTGCCGACGGTCGACTACGTGGGCCTGTCCATGGGCGGCATGGTCGGCATGTACCTCGCCGCGGCGGCCCCGGACCGGATCGGCCGGCTCGCGCTGTGTGCCACCTCGGCCGGGTACCCCGACCCGACGCCGTGGGACCAGCGGATCGCGGCGGTCAGCCAGGGCGGCACGGAGTCGATCGCGGACGCCACGGTGCGGAACTGGTTGACCCCGCGGTTCGCCGCCGAGCAGCCCGCGACGGTCACCTGGCTGCGGGACATGATCGCCGGCACCTCCGACGCCGGCTACCTGGCCAGCTGCCAGGCGCTGCGCGAGTGGCAGCACGCCGACCGGCTCGGCGAGATCACCGCGCCCACCCTGCTGATCTGCGGTACCGCCGACCCGTCCACCCCGGAGGACCCGCACGCCGCCACCATCGCGGCCGGCATCCCCGGCGTGCGGTTCGAGCGGGTCGACGCCGCGCACGTGCTGTCGGTGGAGCGCGCCGGCGAGGTGAACGCGCTGCTCACCGAGCACCTCGCCGTATCCGCGGGCTAACCTGGGACCGTGTCCGAGGTTGGCTACCGTGGCCAGGTGCCCGGCGACGCGGATCCCGGAGAGCTGCGCATCTCCGACCTGGACCGGGAACGCGCCGGCACCCTGCTGGCCACCGCGATGGAGCAGGGCCGGATCACCCCGGTCGAGTTCAGCGAGCGCTGCGAGACGGTGTGGGCCGCGCGCACCCGCTCCGAGCTGTACGCGGTGCTCGCCGACCTGCCCGGCGGCCCGCTCCCGGAGCTCGGCCCGCTGGTTCTGGACGTCGCGTTCGGGCAGGTCCGGCGCACCGGCCCGTGGGCGGTGCCGGAGCTGGTCCGGGTCACCGGCACCGGTCAGCGCACCGTGCTGGACTTCACCGAGGCGGTGATCCGCCGCCCCGAGGTCGTGGTGGAGATCTCCGGCACCTTCAGCTCCACCCGGGTCGTGCTGCCGGCCGACGCGGTGCTGAACACCGACGGCCTGGAGCTGGTCGCCGGCTCGGTGCGTCACCGGGGCACGCCGCACCCGAGGGACCGGTCCCCCGGGCGGCTGCGGCGGCTCCTACCCGGCGGGCGGCCCGCGCCGAAACCCACGCCGGTCCGGTTCGTGCTGCGTGGCCGGGCGACCTTCGCCTCGGTCACCGTCTGGCACTCCCGACCGGCCCGGCGTCGCTGACCCGGGTCCCGCCCACCGGGGGTCCTACTCGGCGTCGAGGCGGAAGCCGACCTTCAGACCCACCTGGAAGTACTTCACCTGGCCGTCGTCGATCTGGCCTCGGACCTCGGTCACCTCGAACCAGTCCAGGTTCCGGACGGTGTGGGACGCCCGGGCGACCCCGTTGCGGATGGCCGTCTCGATCCCGTCCGGGCTGGTGCCGACGATCTCCGTGATGCGGTAGGTGTGATCCATGCGTCCGGACGCTAGCGGTCCCCGGTCGGCGCCGCTGGCTGCACGGGCCGCCACCGGACGTTGCCGGGGTGAACCGGGCTCCCCGGCCACGGTCGGGTCGTCGATCGGTCGCTCGGTCCGGCCGCGCTCGGTCCGGCCGCGCTCGGTCGGGCCGCGCTCGGTCCGGCCGCGCTCAGCCGCCCTGGCCTGCCAGCTCGTCGGCCGCGCCCTCGGGCCGGCGCTTGCCGAGGTCCGCGCCTCCGGGCACCTCAGCCCCACCGGGCCCCGCGGAACCATCCTCGCTTCGTCCACCCCCGGCGCCGGAGCTCCTGCCCCCGCCGCTCCGCTCGCTCGTGCCTCCGCTGCCGCTCGTGCCCTGGCCGCCGCGCTTGCTTCCGCCGCCGTCGCTCTGGCCGCTCGTGCTCCCGCCGCCGCTCCTGAGCCCGCCCGGCCCGCTTCCCGCGCCGCCCGCTGAGCCCTGGCCGGCCTTGCCGCCGCCGGCCGTGCCGTTGCCGGCCTTGCCGTTGCCGTTGCCGGCCTTGCCGTTGCCGTTGCCGGCCGTACCGTTGCCGGCCTTGCCGTTGCCGGCCCCGCCGCCCGTACCGCCGTTCTTGTGGCCGCCGGAGTCGCCAGCCCGGCCACCGGGAAGGGTGCCGCCGGCGCTTCCGCCGAGGTTCCCCCCGCCCGGGGCGCCAGTGCCACCCGGGCTCGCCCCGTGCGACCCGGCGTCGCGGCCACCGTCCTGTCCGCCGGTGCCGGGAGCCCGACCGTGGCCGCCGCCCGGCTGGGAGCTCCCGCCGCCCGGGCCGCCACCGGGCACGCCCGGCCGGCCACCCTGGCCGCCGTTCTGGCCGGCTCCGGGCTGACCGCTCTGGCCGGCGCCGGGGGTGCCACCGCCGACGCCACCGGGTCCGCCACCGGCGCCTCCGCTCGGGGGTGTCACGGGGTTGCTCCCGCCGGGAGCGCCGCCGCCCACCGGTGGCACCGGAGCGGCCCCACCGGGGACACCGCCGCCCTGGCCACCGCCACCGATCGGCTGCACCGGCTGTCCGGCGCCACCGGGGCCGTCCGGGCCTCCGTCGCTGTGACCACCACCGTGGCCAGCGCCGTGACCACCACCGACCGGGCCACCGGCGCCGTGACCACCCTGCCCGTGGCCGCCGTTGTCTTGGCCGCCGTTGTCGTGACCGCCATCGCCGTGACCGCCCGGGGCCCCGGGACCACCCCCGGTGCCACCGTGCCCACCGCCGACGGGAGGCACGGGAACACCCCCACCGGGACCGCCACCGGCCGGAGGCACGGGGCCACGGCCGCCGTGATCGCCGCCGGAACCGTCCTGGCCACCGGAACCGTGGCCGCCACCGCCGTTGTCATGGCCGCCCTCGCCGCCGACCGGCGGGACCGGAGGACCGCCGCCGTTGCCGTGCCCGCCGTCACCGCCGTGCCCGCCGTCACCATGGTGCCCGCCGTCACCGGGACCGCCCGCGAGGCCGCCACCCTCGTGCCCGCCGTGACCGGGGTCACCGCCGTCGTGCCGGCCCCCACCACGATCACCACCACGATCACCACCACGATCACCACCGCTGTCGCCACCGGCCGACGGCGGGTCGGGCAGGGGCACTTCGTCGCCGGGGTCGACCCGCGTGCCGCTGGCCACGCTGGCCAGGCCGTTGCCGAGGTCGCGGGCGCCGGCCGGGGTCGTCGAGCCGGGCCGGAGCCGGATCACCCGTTGCCCGGGGTCCAACACCCGGGCGACCGGCGGCGGCGCGGCCTGACCGTCGACGGGGGCACCCGGCACCGAGGCGGACGGGGCGAGGGCGACCGGCACGGGCAGCGGAACGGCGCCGGAGACGAACGACTGGGCCAGCACGGTGACCGCGCCCAGGGCGCCGACGGTGAGCACCGCCGCGGTCGCCGCCGTGGTGGTCTGGTTCATCGCCGTCGCCCGGCGGATCACCGACTCGACCGGCGGGAGCGCCGCGGCGGAGGCCAGCTCCTCCTCCAGACCACGCAGCAGGCCGGGGGCGGCGGTCGAGCCGGTCGTCGCGCGGGTGGGATCGCTGTTGATGGTCATGGTCACCTCCACCGGTCGGGCTGGCGGTCACCGTCCACGGTCACCGGTCGGTGCGCGGTGTCGGGCCGGTCGGGGACCCGTCCGGCGCCGGGGGCCTCCACGCTGGGGCAGGCCGCGACGGTACCCGCCCGGACGGCATCGCGCGCTCGCGACCGCGGGTTCGACGGGCGCGCGCCGGCAGGGGCGGCACGCCGCGGCGCCGCCCTGCCCGACCCGACATCCGCGATATGCGCTCCTCGTCCCGCAGTCCGCCGTACTCGCCGCCGGTCGTGGCGATCGTCCGCCACGGCGGCCCGCCGTGGCGGCATGGTGCTCGGGCCGGTGACCGGGCGTCCACGCTTTATCCCGGTCGACCCGCCGGGACCGGTCGGGCGTACCCGTCGGCGCGTGCTGTCGAGGGTATCGGCGCGCCGGCGCTGTCTGTTACACACCGAGACGGGCGCTCACTCTCCGTGCGAGTCCAGTGCGTCGACCAGGCGGTTGTCCCTTGCGACACGGGACGCCGACGCTCGCTGGACCCACCCGAGTGACGACGGGACGACGGCCTCACGGGCACAGGCGCTGGTCCGTGTGGTCGCGATCACCGATGTCGCCGCGGGGTGAGATGGTCCGCCACGCCGGCTCCGAGCCCGACTTCAACGCGGTCGTTCACTTCAGCCACCGGCAGTCCTTCCCGGTGATTCGCCCACCGCACGGCACAGTGTTGGGCTCCTCACCTGCCCAGCGGGTCCTCCGACCAGGCCTCGTTCCCGCCCGAACGTGCCGGCGGCCTCATCCCGGTCAGCGCGCTGATCTCCCTCACCGCACGGATCACGCTGACCCTCGAGCGGGGGGTCCGATCCCCGCGAGGACGCACACTGCGCGGCCACCGGATTGCCGCGCGCAATGCCACCCCGACAGGGACGCCGGTCGATGAGACCGTCCTGCCGATGCCCGACAGACGCGGCCCGGGAGATCGACGTCGTTACCTGTCGCGTCCCGCCACGACCGACCCGATGAGGATTAGACCGGTCGGTCAGCCGTGGGCGAGGTCGGCGAAGCGGCTGTAGTGCAGTTGGTGGGCGACGGTGATGGTGTTGGTGGGGCCGTTTCGGTGTTTGGCCAGGATGAGGTCGGCTTCGCCGGCTCGTGGGTCGTCGCGTTCGAACGCGTCGGGGCGGTGTAGCAGGATCACCATGTCGGCGTCCTGCTCGATCGAGCCGGATTCCCGCAGGTCCGAGAGCATCGGGCGTTTGTCGTTGCGCTGCTCGGGGCCGCGGTTGAGCTGGCTGATCGCTACCACCGGGATCTCCAGTTCCTTGGCCAGCAGCTTGATCTGCCGGGAGAACTCCGAGACCTCCTGCTGGCGCGACTCCACCCGCCGACCCGAGGTCATCAGCTGCAGGTAGTCGACGACCAGCAGCTTGAGGTCGTTACGCTGGCGCAGCCGCCGCGCCTTGGCCCGGATCTCCATCATCGTCAGGTTCGGGCTGTCGTCGATGAACAGCGGCGCTTCGCTGATCTCGCTCATCCGCCGGGCCATCCGGGTCCAGTCGTCGTCGCTCATCCGTCCCGAGCGCATGTCGGTCAGCCGGATCCGCGCCTCGGCCGAGAGCAGCCGCATCACGATCTCGGTGCGGCTCATCTCCAGCGACATGAACGCACTGGCCATGCCGTGTTTCACCGAGCAGGACCGGGCGAAGTCCAGCCCCAGGGTCGACTTGCCCAGACCGGGCCGCGCGGCCACCACCACCATCTGCCCGGGGTGCAGCCCGTTGGTGCACGCATCGAGGTCGACGAACCCGGTGGGTACTCCGAGTGACACCCCGCCCCGCGAGGCGATCGCGTCGATCTCGTCCATCGTGGGCTGCAGCAACTCTTCCAGCGCGACGTAGTCCTCGCTGGTGCGCCGCTCGGTGACGTCGTAGATCGCCGCCTGCGCCCGGTCGATGACCTGATCCACAGCGGCGCCCGTGGCGTCGTTGGCGCCCTGATAGCCCAGTTGCACGATCCGGGTACCGGCCTCGATGAGCCGGCGCAGCACCGCCTTCTCCGAGACGATCTCGGCGTAGTAGCTGGCGTTCGCCGCGGTCGGCACGGTGGCGATCAGCGTGTGCAGGTACGGCGCCCCACCCAGGCGGGTCAGCTCCCCGCGCCGCTGCAGCTCCGCGGACACCGTCACCGCGTCAGCCGGCTCACCACGCCCGTACAGATCCAGGACGCAGTCATAGATGCTCTGATGCGCCGGCCGGTAGAAATCCTCCGGACGCAGCACCTCCACCACATCGGCGATGGCGTCCTTACTCAGCAGCATCCCACCCAACACCGACTGCTCCGCGGTCAGATCCTGCGGCGGCTGCCGATCGAAACCAACCCCGAAACCATGCCCAGCCTCCCC
>DASXJJ010000032.1:0-1648 GCA_036497465.1 Pseudonocardia sp.
GCACCTGAACCGGGTCATCAAGGCCCGTGACCTGGACACGATGTACGTGATCGGCCCGGGACACGGCGGCCCGGGGATCGTGGCCAACGCCTACCTCGAGGGCACCTACAGCGAGGTCTACCCGCGGATCGGCCGCGACGCCGACGGGTTGCGCCGGCTGTTCCGGCAGTTCTCGTTCCCCGGCGGGATCCCCAGCCACGTCGCCCCGGAGACACCCGGCTCGATCCACGAGGGCGGGGAGCTGGGATACGCGCTGGTCCACGCCTACGGCGCGGCGTTCGACAACCCCGACCTGACCGTCGCCTGCGTGATCGGGGACGGCGAGGCCGAGACCGGACCGCTCGCGGCGAGCTGGCACTCGAACAAGTTCCTCGACCCGGTGCACGACGGGGCGGTGCTGCCGATCCTGCACCTCAACGGCTACAAGATCGCCAACCCGACGGTGCTCGCCCGGATCCCGGAGGCGGAGCTGATCGCGCTGCTCGAGGGGTACGGGCACCGCCCGATCGTCGTCGCCGGCGACGACCCCGCGCGGGTCCACCAGGCCATGGCCGCCGCCCTGGACGACGCGTTCGACGACATCGCCGCGATCCGGGCGAGAGCGCGCACCGGCGGCCACCGGCGCAGGCCGACCTGGCCGATGATCGTGCTGCGCACCCCCAAGGGCTGGACCGGCCCGGCGACCGTGGACGGCGTCCAGGTCGAGGGCACCTGGCGGGCCCACCAGGTGCCGCTGTCGCAGGTGCGCACCGACCCCGCGCACCTGGCACAGCTGGAGGCCTGGCTGCGCAGCTACCGGCCGGAGGAGCTGTTCGGGCCGCTACGGCTTCCACGGGTTGTCCCACGCCTGGGCGGCGCGGCGCGTTCAGCAGGTGGTTCGCGGCGCCCGCCGAACCGTGACCTGTCACCTCGGCGCCGGTGCGTCGCTGGCCGCGGTGCTGGACGGGCGCAGCGTCGACACCACGATGGGGTTCACGCCGCTCGACGGGCTGGTGATGGCCACCCGCAGCGGCTCGGTGGACCCGGGGCTGCTCACCTGGATCGAGGAGCACGAGGGGCTGAGCCCGCACCGGGTGGCCGAGGCGCTCGAGCACCACTCCGGCCTGCTCGGGCTGGCCGGCACGGCCGACATGCGGGAGCTGCTCGACCGCCGCGACGACGACGCGGTGCTCGCCCTCGACGTCTACACCCACCGCCTCGCCGGCGGCATCGCCGCGATGACCGTCAGCCTCGGCGGGCTCGACGCGCTGGTGTTCACCGGCGGGGTCGGCGAGCACGCCGCGCGCGTCCGGCAGCGGGCGGCCAGGCGGCTCGGCCACCTCGGGGTGGGCGTGGACGAGGCGCGCAACTCGGCCGCGGAGCCCGACACCGACATCAGCTCCGGCGACAGCCGCGCCCGCACCCTGGTGATCGCCTCGCGGGAGGACCTCGAGATCGCGGCCGCCGTGGAACGGGTGCTGACCCCGGTCAGGGCCGCGGCCACCCACAACGAGAGGTGATCATGTCTACGTCCATCTCGGCGGACGCGGCCACCCTGCGGGGCGCCGTGGCCAGCGCGATCCGCGCCCCGTCGGTGTACAACTCGCAGCCGTGGCGCTGGCGGGCCAGCACGAGCGACGGGATCGACCTCTTCGCGGACCCGAACCGG
>DASXJJ010000033.1:0-7567 GCA_036497465.1 Pseudonocardia sp.
CCGCGTCCGAGCCCTTGGCTCGGCCCGCGCGAACCGGCCCGCTACCCGCCCATGCAGCCGATCCAACTCCGCCGCGGCAACATCAACCACCACACCAGCATGATCTACTACATGTCAAGCAACTGCCGTTGCAGTACTAGCTGCGGTAAGCCCGGCGGCACGGAGGCCGGTCGGTGCCGAGGTGCGCGAGGCGGATCTGGCCGAACGGCCCCGCCACCGGGGGTCCCGTCGCTAGCGTGGGTCCACCGGTGATCCGCCGGCCCAGCGCACGGGGAGCGAACCCAGGACCATGGCCAGATCGCCGGTCACCCGGGTCCAGCTGGACGCCTACCGGTTCGGGCAGCGCAGGCTGGAGTCGGCGCTGGCCCGCCGGGACCCGGTGCCGCTGCACGAGGAGGTCCGCGCCCAGCAGCGGGTGGTCGCCGCCGGGGTGGTGGTCTCGATGCTCGCCCTGGTCGCCGTGTTCGTCGTCGCCAAGGTCTCGCCGGCGCCGGCCTGGAACACCCGGCAGGTCGTGGTGGGTGCGCAGTCCGGCCGGATGTTCGCGGTGGTCCACGGTCCGGACCGGCTGGTCCCGGTGGCGAACCTCGCGGCCGCGCGCCTGGTACTGGCCGCCGCCCGGCAGCGATCGGCGGGTGGCTTCGGCGGCCCCGGCCGAGACGACATGGCCTCCTCGGGGTCGGGGTCGTCCGACCTTTCGTCGGCTCCGTCGTCCGCACTCGCCGTGCCCGAGCAGCTCGATGACGCGGCATTGGACGGCGCCCCTCGGACCGCGACCGCCGCCGTGGCCGGGGCGCCCGGGGCGCTCCTGCGCACCGCCGACGCCGGCTCCGGCGGTGCACCGGGGGGCGATGTGTCGGTGGGCGGTGCGGCGGGTGGCCCGGGCGGGGGTGGCGGCTGGGCGCTGTGCGAGAGCGGCCCGGACTCCACCCTGGTCGCCGGTGCCATCGGGGGCACGCCGCTCGCCCCGACCGACGGGTTGCTGCTGCGCACGGCCGACGCGCGCGAGTTCCTCGTGGTGGGCGGCCACAAGCACCGGATCGACGCCCCCGAGGTGCTGAGCGCCTACGACCTGCTCGACCATCGCCCCCGGCCGGTGTCGGCGGCGCTCCTGGAGCGGATCCCGGACGGCGTCCCGCTCGACATCCCGGAGCTGCCCACCGGGGGAGGAGCCGACTCCGCGCTGGCGGGGCGCCCGGTGGGCGACGTGGTGCGGGTCGTCCGGCCCGGGCAGCCGGGCCGCTACTACCTGGCGCTCGCCGGCGGGCTGGCCGAGGTACCGGAGCCGGTGGCGAACCTGGTGCGGGCCGCGCGCCGGGTCGACCAGCGGCAACCGCCGGACAGCATCCGGCTGGAGGAGGCCAACGGGCGGAGCCGGGTCACCGTGCCGGGGTTGGCCGGCTACCCGCCCGTGGTGCCGACCATCGTCGAGGGACCGGCCGCCGCGGCGCTGTGCTGGCGGTGGGCGCCGGGTGGCTACGGCGGGGAGCTCACCGCGTCGCCGCGGCTGCCGCTGGCCCCCGGGCGGTCGACCACGTCGCTGGCCCAGGCCGACCACGGCGGAGCCCGGCTGGACGCGGTGGCGCTGCCCCCGCGCGCGGCGGTCGTGGCGTGCTCGGTCACCGGGTCGGGATCCGGATGCTCGTCGTCGGCAGCGGCGGCCGGCGCGCTGTGGCTGATGTCCGACACGGGGGTCGGCTACCCGATCGCCGACGCGGAGACGGCGCTGGCCCTGGGCATACGGGAGTGGCAGCCGGTGCCGGCTGACGCCCTGCGCGAGCTGCCCACCGGGCCGACCCTCGACCTGGCACAGGCCCGGCGGACGGTTGACGTCCTGGTCGACCCCACCGACGGCTGACCACCGCCGACGTGATCGTCGTTGATGGGTGATCGTCGTTGATGGGTGATCGCCGTTCAGGGCGGTCGACCGCGCTCAGCACGGCTGAACCGCCCGAGACGGCGATCTCCCCCGGACGCCGGGGACGGCTCCGCTACCGGGGGAGCCGCTGCCCGGGGGAGTCGCTGTCGGGGAGTCGCTGTCGGGCGACCTGGGCCGGGGAGCCGCTACCGGGAGGGAGCCGCTACCGGGTGGAACCGCCGGGTGGCGGTCGGCCGCTCCGGCGCAACCGGCCGACCGCGATCACCCCCGCCGTCACGGCGGCGAGCAGGCCGAGCCCTCCCGCCCAGAACACGCCCGGGCCGGCGGGCTGTCCGGCTTGCACGGGTTCGTCGAGGGCCAGGACGCCGGTGGCGGCCCGGTCGCGAGTTCCCGGCGGCGGAAGGACCTCCGGCGCCCGGGTGAGGGCGGCGAGCGGATCGACGCCGCCGAAGCCCATGGTGTCGCTGCGCCCGACGTGCCGGGCGGCGGTGGCGGTGATCCGGTCGACGACCTGCCGAGCGGTCAGCTCCGGGTACCGCGCGCGAACCAGGGCGGCCAGGCCGGCGACCGAGGGCGCCGCGAAGCTGGTGCCGTCCACCGGACCGGTCGTGCTCACCCCCGACAGCCGGTCGGTCACGCCGCTGCCGCCGACCGCCAGCGACATCAGCGCCTCACCGGGCGCGGCCACGTCCACCCACGGCCCCGGGTAGCTGAACGTCGAGGCCATCCCCGCGGGACCGAGCGAGCCGACGGTGAGCACAGCCTCGTCGAACCAGCCGGGCAGGGCCACGACGTCGCTGCCCGGCCGCTCGGGGCACCGCCCTCCGCGCCCGTCGCCGGAGTTCCCGGCCGCGGCGACGACCACCACGTCGTGCCGGGCGGCGCCGTCCAGGGCGGCCCGCAGTTCGCCGGTGCCGGGAGCGGTGGGCGAGGCACACGCCACCTCGGAGATGTTGATGACCGTGGCGCCCAGGTCGACGGCCCGCCGGACGGCTCGGGCCAGGCTGTCCAGGGTGCCCGAGGGGCGGTCGACGCCGTCCGGCCCGCGTACCAGGTACGACGGACTCGCCTGGCGGATGGAGAGCACCTCGGCGGCCGGGGCCACGCCGGCGAACCCGGTGGCCGGGTCGGGAGCCGCCGCGGCGATACCGGCCACCGCGGTGCCGTGCCCGTCGCAGTCGGCCAGCCCGCTGCCGCCGGTCACGTAGTCGCCGCCGTCGAGGAGTCGCCCGGCCAGCAGCCGGTGCGGGGCCACCCCGGTGTCGATCACCGCGATGCGCTGCCCCCGACCTCGGGAGCTCCGCCACAGCTCGGGCAGCCGCATGGAGCGTTGCGCGCCGAGCAGCACGGGCAGCGCCTCGGTCGCCGGCGCGCGGGTGGGCCCGGCGCAGACGGTGCCCTGGCGGACTCCGGGGGTGGCCGTGGGCCGGACGGTGGTCTGGAGGTCACCGGACCCGTCGAGATCTTCGGGCTCGGCGGGCTCGGCGGGCTCGGCGGGCTCGGCGGTGCGGCGGGGTCTGTCCCGGTCGGTGGGCCCGTGGTGATCGACCCGGCGCGGCCGGACGAGGGGGCGTGGGCGGTCGTGTCGACCACGGCAACCGGTGCCGCCGGTGTCCCCGGGGTCAGCGATCCGGGGTCCGAGGCCGCGTCGGTCAGCGCGCCCGCGTCGGTCACCGCGACCGCGCCCGCCAGTACGGCCGCGAGCGCCAGCCGGACAGTGGGCCGCGCCGCCCGGCTCACAATTGGCGGACCAGGCGGTACAGGTCCAGTACCCACAGGGCCAGCGGGAACGTGGCGACCACCAGCACGGACTCCAGCACGTCGACCGCGCGGCGCAGCACCGGCGACGACGCGCGGTCCGGCCCGGCGCGCACCAGTCCCACCGCCAGCGCGGCGGCCACCAGCAGCGCGGGGGCGACGGCCAGCGCGGCGACCCCGGTGCCCAGCACGGCCAGCCCACCGAGCAGCGCCGACCCCGCGGTCAGTCCGGCGGCCATCGGTGCCCAGCAGGCCAGCGCGGTCACGTAGCCGCGTGAGCGCAGCAGCAGGACGGCCACCACGACCACGCTGAACAGCGCGCCGGCCCAGCCACCGGCGAGGGCGGCGAGGACGGCACCGACACCGGCGACCGCCGACGCGCCGAGGACCAGCCCGCTGAGGTAGGCGTGCGCCAGCCGGGACTGGTACCGGAGCTCCTCCGGCGAGGCGAACTCCCACCGCCCGTCAGCCGCGATCATGTCCTCCGGAGTGGTCGGGATGACCGGCGGCGGCAACCCGGCCAGTCGCACGCTGAGCCGGGGCAGCAGCGGCAGCAGCCCGACGCCGACCGTGGCCGCACCGGCGGCGAGCCCGGCGAGCCGGCCGCCGCCGAGTACGCCGAGCAACCCGGCCAGCGCGGCCGTGGCGCCGGCGAGAACCGTGGCCACCAGCACCGGCGCCGGGGTGCCCAGTACGACGAGGCCGGCGGCGGCGGTCGCGGCGGCCAGGGCGGCCGCGAGCAGCAGGTGCGCCGCGGCAGGTGGGCCGGGCAGCGCGGCGAGGCCGGCGGCGGCGGCCAGCGGTATCGCGCCGGCCGCGAGCACCACCCCGGCCGCCGGGTCGTCCGGGCCGGCCCGCAGTGCCGTGGTCAGCGCACCGACCGCGGCCAGCGCGGCCAGCGCCGCCGCCACCGGTCCGGCGTGCGCGACCGCCGCACGGGCGGAAGCGAGCAGTACGGCGGCCCCGATGAGCGCTGCCGCGCCCGCGACCAGCCCCGCGATGCGCCGGCACCGCCCATCCCAGGGCGGCGGCACGGCCGGGTCGTCCTCCGGCCCGCCCCAGGCGCTCGTGCCGTCCGGGCCGCGGACCGACTCGGCCAGCGCGTCGACCGGGTCGTCGAACACCGGCGGCGGCGGGGCGTCGGCGCGTCGACGCAGCCGCAGCAGGTCGCCGTCCAGCACGCCCAGCCCGGCGAGCGTGGCCGACGGGGCCAGCTCGGCACCGGCAGCCGCGGCCAGGCACCAGGCCGAGGGCCGCTCCTCGACCTGTCGATCGGCCGGCCCACCGGAGCGGCCACGGCGCCGCGCCCCGGACTCGCCCGCGAGGTCCATCAGCATCGGCACCAGCTCGGCCACGGTGAGGTCGGTGGGCAGCGCGAGATCGATCCGGGTGCGCGGGGCGAGCAGTGTCACGCGGCAGAACCCGGCCGTTCCGGCGCCGGCGCCCGCGCGCGCCACATCGACGTCCGACCTGGTCATGGCACCTCCGGAGAGCTGAGGAAGATCCGGCGGGCCGACCCGGGGTGATTTCACCGAACCGCCCCGGCGGGCACCGTCGGCTTCGTAGTATTGCCGCGCCCGACCGCCCGTGAGGGCGGTTCGGCGGAACCGGTCGGGCCGATCCGGGCCGGCAGATCCCCGCGAGGAGGCACCCGGTGAGTACCCGCACGGTGCGCCGCGCCCCTCGGGGCATCCCACCCCGGCTCCCGGGCGGCGAGCTGCCGCTGGAGCCGCCCCCGGAGCCCGCACGCCCGGTGCCGGCCGGCCCGCTCCAGCGGGTGATGCCGGCGGTCATGGTGCTCGGTTCGCTCGGTTTCGTTGCCGTGATGGGTGTGCGCAACCCGACGTCGTGGCTGTTCGGCGGCATGTTCGCGCTGTCCGCGGTGGGCATGATGGCGAGCGGTATCGGCGGTCCGCGTCGCGCGGAGACCGACGAGAGCCGCCGCGACTACCTGCGGTACCTGGCACAGGTCCGGCGCAGGATCCGGCAGGTGGCCGCCGCTCAGCGGGTCGCACTGGAGTGGACGCAGCCCGACCCGGCGGCGCTGCTCGGCGTGCTGGACTCCGAGCGGCTCTGGGAGCGGCGGGAGACCGACCCGGACTTCGGTCAGGTCCGGGTGGGCCGGGGCCGGCAGCGGCTGGCCACCCGGTTGGTCGCGCCGCAGACCGGGCCGCTCAGCGAGCTGGAACCGGTGTCCGCGTGGGCGTTGCGGCGGCTGATCCGCGCGCACTCGACGGTGCCGGACCTGCCCGTCGCGGTGGCTCTGTGCGCGCTGCGCCGGGTCTGCGTGCGCGCGGTGCAGCCGGTCACCGTGCCGGACGCGGGCCCCTCGGTGTCCGACGACGCGGGCCTGGCTGTCGCGCGCGGGCTCGCCCGGGCGATGGTGGCGCAGTACGTGACCTGGCACAGCCCGGCCGAGGCCCGGCTCGCGGTGGTCGCCTCGCCGGCCGCGGCCGCGGCCGCGCGCTGGGACTGGGTGAAGTGGCTGCCGCACGCCCGGCACGCCGCGCTGCGCGACGACGCGGGCGCGCTGCGGATGGTCACCGCCGATCCGGCCGAGGTGGCCGACTGGCTGGCGGCCGACCCGCCCTCGGCCACCGCGACCGGCGTCCCGCCCCGGTTGCTGGTCGTGGTCGACGGGGTGGACGTGCGGCGGGCCGGCGCACGGTGGCTGGACCGGCCCGAGGTGACGGTGCTGCGGCTGGCCGACCCCGACGGGGCACCCACCGTCGTCGCGAGCGACCGGGCGACCGGGCCGGCCACCGGCGAGCGCGGCGAGCTGACGCTGCTGACCAGGCCCGACGCGCTGGGGGTGAGCACCGACGCGGACCCGCTGGCCGCGCCGAGGTGGATCGGCCGGCCGGATGCGCTGTCGGTGGCCGAGTGCGCGGCGCTGGCCCGGCGAATGGCCCGCTACCGGGCACCGAGCGGCGCCGAGCCGGACACCGCGCGGCCGCTGCGCAACACGGTCGGGCTGCCCGAGCTACTCGGTCTGGACGACCCGGCGGCGGTGGCCGTGGCGCGGGCGAGGTGGCGGGATGCGCCGGGCGACACCCTGCGCGTACCGATCGGCGTCGGCGAGACGGGCGAACCGGTGCTGCTGGACCTGAAGGAGTCCGCGCAGGGCGGTTCCGGGCCGCACGGGCTGTGTATCGGCGCCACCGGGTCGGGCAAGAGCGAGCTGTTGCGCACGCTGCTGCTCGGGCTGGCCGCCACGCACTCCTCGGAGCGGCTGAACATGGTGCTGGTCGACTTCAAGGGCGGCGCCACGTTCCTGGGCATGGCCGGGCTGCCGCACGTCTCCGCCGTGATCACCAACCTGGCCGGCGAGCTCTCCCTGGTCGACAGGATGGCCGACGCTCTGGCCGGGGAGATCACCCGCCGGCAGGAGGCGCTGCGCGCGGCAGGCAACCTGGCCGGCGTCGCGGAGTACGAACGCCGCAGGGCCGCCGGTGCCCCGCTCGACCCGCTGCCCGCCCTGCTCATCGTGGTCGACGAGTTCTCCGAGATGCTCGCCCAGCGGCCCGAGCTGGTCGACCTGATGGTCACCATCGGCCGGCTCGGCAGGTCGCTGCAGATCCATCTGCTGCTCGCCTCGCAGCGCCTGGACGAGGGTCGGCTGCGGGGGTTGGAGTCGCACCTGTCCTACCGGATCGCGCTGCGCACGTTCTCCCCGGCGGAGTCCCGCGCGGTCCTCGGCGTGCCGGACGCGCACCAGCTGCCGCCGATGCCCGGCTCCGGGTTCCTCGCGCTGGGCACCGACGAGCTGGTGCGGTTCCGCGCCGCGTACGTCTCCGCGCCCCGGGCGGCCGGCCAGGCACCGGCGTCGACCGGCTCGGCGCGGGCGGCCCGGCCGGTGCCGTTCACCTCGGTCCGGGTCGGCGCCCGGCCCGGCGATCCGGACGACGCGCCGACCGAGCTGCTCGCCGC
>DASXJJ010000034.1:0-32447 GCA_036497465.1 Pseudonocardia sp.
ACGAGAACTGCGCCTACACGTTCAAGCACCCGGAGATCTTCTCCGCCAAGGACTTCATCGCCAACGCACTGGGCGAGTTCGACCCGGTGCCCGAGGCGACCTGCATGATCGCGATGGACCCGCCGGAGCACACCCGGGTCCGCCGGCTGGCCAACCGGGCGTTCACCCCGTCGGTGATCCGCAAGATGAAGGACGACGTCGAGGCGACCATCGCGGGTCTGCTCGACGACGCCCAGCGGAAGGGACGCTCGTTCGACTTCACCCACGACTTCGCGGCGGCGGTCCCGGCCAGCGTGACCGCCACGATCCTGGGTATCGAGCCGCACGTCGGCGCCGGTGACTTCAAGCGCTGGACGATCGACCTGGTGAAGGCGCCCAGCCGGTCGGTGCTCACCGCGGCGGAGCTGGAGCGGATGCACCGCAGCAAGGTGGAGATCCGGGAGTACTTCACCGAGCAGATCGCGCACCGCCGCAAGAACCCCGGCAAGGACCTGATCTCCGCGCTGGTGCAGGCCGAGGAGAACGACCAGTCGCTCACCGAGCTGGAGATCCTCAGCCTGCTGGCCATCCTGGTGATCGGCGGCGCGGAGACCCCGTCGCACCTGATCGGCAGCACCCTGTGGCAGCTGTTCGACCATCCCGAGGCGATGGCGGCGGTGCGGGAGAACCCGGAGCGGGTCGGTGACGCGCTGGAGGAGACGCTGCGCCACCAGGCGCCGGTGCACTTCATCTTCCAGACCGCGGTCCAGGACGTCGAGGTCGCGGGCGTGACCATCCCGGCCGACTCGCCGGTGTTCTCGTTCGTGGCCTCGGCCAACCGGGACGAGCGGGTGTTCGCCGACCCGGACACCTTCGACATCGACCGCAACTCCCGCAGCAAGCACCTGGCGTTCGCGCGGGGCCCGCACTACTGCATCGGCGACAACCTGGGTCGGCTGATGTGCGCGAGCGCGGTGCGCCAGGCCATCGAGCGGATGCCGGGCCTGCGCCCGGTGAACGACCAGGTCGAATGGATGCCGTCGTTCTGGATCCGGGGTCCGAAGGAGCTCCCGGTCACCTACTGATGACCGGATCGGACCGCGCTGTCCCGCGCTATCTATGCATATAGTAGTACTGAAGTCGGGAGGCGCAGTGGACGAAGCAGTGGTGGTGGACGCGGTTCGGACGCCGATGGGCAAGGGCAAGCCCGGTGGCGCCCTGTCCGAGGTGCACGCGGTCGACCTGCTCGCGCAGACGATCGCCCGAGTGCTGGAGCGCGCGGGGGTGGACCCCGGCCGGGTGGACGACGTGATCACCGGTTGCGTGAGCCAGGCCGGTGAGCAGTCCGGCGGGGTCGGCCGGATGGCGTGGCTGGCCGCCGGGCTGCCCGAGCACGTGCCCTCGGTGACGGTCGAGCGCAAGTGCGGGTCCAGCCAGCAGGCGGTGCACTTCGCCGCCCAGGGGATCATGGCCGGCGAGTACGACCTGGTCGTGGTGGCCGGGGTCGAGTCGATGAGCCGGGTGCCGATGGGCTCCGCGCGGCTGGGCGCCGACCCGTACGGCCCGTCCGTCACCGCCCGCTACGCCCCCGGCCTGGTGTCCCAGGGGGTCGCGGCGGAGCTGGTCGCGGCCCGGTGGAAGCTCGCCAGGGAGCAGCTCGACGAGTACGCCGCCCGGTCGCACCGGCTCGCGGCGCAGGCGGCCGACTCGGGCGGCTTCGACCGGGAGATCGTTCCGGTCACGCTGCCGGACGGCCGCCGGGTCGACCGCGACGAGAGCATCCGGCGGGGCACCACGGCGGAGAAGCTCGGCGGATTGAAGCCGGCGTTCGCCGACGACGCGGTGGGCGAGCGGTTCCCGGAGATCGCCTGGTCGGTGACGGCGGGGAACTCCTCGCAGATCACCGACGGGGCGAGCGCCGTCCTGCTGGCCTCCGAGCGGGTCGCCGGGCAGCTCGGGCTGGCCGCCCGCGCCCGGTTCCGCGGCTTCGCGGTGCGCGGCGACGACCCGATCGCGATGCTCACCGCGCCGATCCCGGCCACCCGCCGGGTGCTGGACCGGGCCGGGCTGACCCTGGACGACGTGCACCACTACGAGGTCAACGAGGCGTTCGCGTCGGTGCCGCTGGCCTGGCAGGCGGAGTTCGACGCCGACCCGGACCGGCTCAACCCGCGCGGCGGGGCGATCGCGCTGGGCCACCCGCTCGGCGCCTCCGGTGCCCGGCTGCTGACCACGATGCTCGGCGCGCTGGAGGCCGGCGGCGGGCGGATCGGCCTGCAGACCATGTGCGAGGCGGGCGGCATGGCCAACGCCCTGCTGCTCGAGCTGCTGTAGGGAGAGGGATCGCCGATGACCACGCTGGACTCGCGGACGGACCCGCTGCTCGTCGAGCGGCGGGACGGCGTCGCGGTGCTCACGCTGAACCGGCCCCGGCGGCGCAACGCCGTCGACCTGGAGACCGCGCGGCTGCTCAGTGCCGCCCTCGACGAGCTGGACGCCTCCGACGAGCTGTCCGTCGCGGTGCTCACCGGCAGCCCCGAGATGTTCTGCGCCGGCATGGATCTGAAGGCGTACTCCGAGACCGGGCAGCGGCCGGTGGACGAGCGCCGGGGCGGTTTCGGGATCGTCACCCGCCCGCCGGAGAAGCCGATCATCGCCGCGGTCGAGGGACCGGCACTCGGCGGCGGTTTCGAGATCGCGCTGGCGTGCGACCTGATCGTGGCCGGTGAGGGCGCCACGTTCGGCCTGCCCGAGGTGAAGCGCGGCCTGGTGGCCTCCGGCGGCGGGATGCTCCGGCTGCCCCGGCGGATCCCGCGCAACCTGGCCGCCGAGGCGCTGTTCACCGGCCGGCCGCTGACCGCGCGGCGCTGCGCGGAGCTGGGTCTGGTCAACGCGGTCGTGCCGGACGGCGGTGCCAGGGCGGCCGCGGTGGAGCTGGCCGGGGAGATCGCCCGGAACGCCCCGCTCGCGGTCCGGGCGGCCAAGAGCGTGCTGACCCGGTCGGGGGACTGGCCGGAGGACGAGCAGTTCGACCGTCAGGAGGCGGTGATCGGCCCGGTCCGCACCTCGGAGGACGCCAGGGAGGGAGCCCGCGCGTTCGCCGAGAAACGGGCTCCGCGCTGGCAGGGTCGCTGACCCGGGCGGCCTCCCGCGCCCGGGGGTGGTCCGGATGCTCCGTGCGATCGGGGCGCCCGGCGAAAAAGTGGTCGTCGAGCCGTCACCTCGTCGGGCACAAGGCGTTGAGCCCTACAACCCCCGATCGGGTGTATGACCACCTGACGGAGGGGATCATCGGCTCACCGAGGAGTGGCATGGCAGGCGAGGGCACGGTCGGGACTGTCGGGACATCGGCGGTCGACTGGACCGCCTGCTGGCTGCGCACCCGCTACAGCGGCGAGGACGCCGTGGTGGTCGAGGTGTCCGGCGGCATCGCCGCGGAGCGGGCGGACGACCTGTGGGACGCCATCGAGGGAGCGCTCGAGCAGGCAGCCGGGCGACCCGTGGTGGTGGACCTGACCGAGGTCACCGGCTTCGACGAGGGCACGGTGGCCGCGCTGACCCTGGTGGCCAGGGCGACGGTGCGCCGGCACCACGACCTGTGCGCGCTGGTGCGGCCGCACAGCGCGCTGGAGCAGTACCTGCGGTGTGCCGGGGTGACCCGCCTGCTGCCCCTCTTCGTCTCGGTGCGCGCCGCGCTGGCCGGCCTGGACACCGCGCCCGCGCGGGAGTTCGTAGCCTGACGGGTCCCGGTCGGTCGGCCCCGACCGGTGCGCCGATCGGCCGGGTGCGGCCGGCCGCTTGACAGTCGCCCATCTCTGCATACTGTGTACCTGGTTTCCGGGTGCGGGTATGGCCCGGACGGACGACGAGGGCGGCCAATGAAGGCGATGCAGCTGCTCGAGCCGACGAAGCTCGAGCTCACCGAGATCGACGTTCCCGAGATCGGCCCGGGCGAGGTGCTGCTGCGGGTGCTCGCCGCCGGCGTCTGCCAGACCGACGTGCACATGCGCCACACCACCGCGGCGTTCGCCCCGGTCGGCACCGTCCTCGGGCACGAGACGGCGGGCGAGGTCGCGGCGGTGGGTGCCGGCGTGCGCGGCTGGGCGGTCGGGGCCGCGGCGGCGGTGTACCCCGTCTGGTCCTGCGGGGCGTGCCTCGCGTGTGCCGCCGGCCGGCAGAACGCCTGCCGGCGCACCGGTCACCGCCTCGTCCCGTCGCCGACCCCCGGGGTCAGCGTCGGCGTGCACGGGGGGATGGCCGAGTACATGGCGGTGCCGGCGTCCGCGCTGGTGCCCGCCGACGGTCTCGACCCGGCCGTCGCCGCCACGCTCACCGACGCGGCGCTCACCCCGTACCACTCGATCAAGGAGACCGCGCACCTGCTCGGGCCGGGTTCGACCGCGGTGGTGATCGGCGCCGGCGGCCTGGGCCGGATGGCGGTGCAGATCCTCCGCGCGGTCACCGCCGCCCGGATCGTCGTGCTGGACGTGCGGCAGGCGGCCCTGGACGCGATCCGTGACCAGGTCGACGTCGCCCTGCCCGGTGGTGACCCGTCGGTGGCCGAGCAGGTGCTGGCCGGCACCGGCGGCTACGGCGCGGAGGTGGTCCTCGACCTGGTCGGCGAGGACAAGACGCTCGCGCTGGCCGCCGCCGCGGTCGCGCCGTACGGCGCGGTGCGGGCGATCGGGCTCACCGAGGGCGAGTTCACCTTCGAGACCAGCCAGGGCGCGCTGTCGCTGCCCTGGGGCGCGTCGCTCACCCGCCCCTACAGCGGCACGTACGCCGACCTGGTGGAGGTGGTCGCGCTGGCCGGGGCCGGGCACCTCGCCCCGGCCGTCCAGCGGTTCCCGCTGGACCGGGGGCTGGCGGTGTTCGACGACCTGGAGGCCGGCCGGCTCACCGGGCGGGGCGTGCTGGTACCGGACCCGGCCGGTGACTGAGCCGGCGATCCGGCCCTCGGTCCCGGACGCGGCCGGGCCGGGCCTGTCGCTGCGCACCATCGCCGCCGCGTCGGTGATCGGCAACCTGATCGAGATCTACGACTTCATCCTCTACTCCTTCGTGGCCGCGCTCGTGTTCGGGCCGCTGTTCTTCCCGAACGCCGCGCCCTGGGCGGGCACGCTGTTCGCGATCTCCAGCCAGGCGGTCGCGTTCGTGGTCCGGCCGGTCGGGGCGATCCTGTTCGGCCGGGTCGGCGACCGGCTGGGCCGGCGGACCGGGCTGCTGCTCACCCTCGGCCTGATGGGCGTGGCCACCGTGCTGCTCGGCCTGCTCCCCACCTACGCGACCATCGGTGCCGCGGCGCCGATCCTGCTGGTCGCGCTGCGCGTGGTGCAGGGCCTGGCCTACGGCGGTGAGTGGGGCGGCGCGATCCTCATCGCCGTGGAGCACGCGCCGGCCAAGCGCAAGATCTTCTACGGGGCGATACCGCAGGTCGGCGCCACCCTGGGCGTGGGGCTGGCGGCGGCGTCGCTACTGCTGGTGGGCACGGCGGTCAGCAAGGAGACCTTCCAGGCCTGGGGCTGGCGGATCCCGTTCTTGGTCGGCGCGGTGCTGATCGCGATCGGCATCGTCATCCGCACCCGGATCGAGGAGACCCCGGAGTTCACCGCCGCCCTGGCCCGCGCCGAGCGACGGGGCGAGCCGAGGGCCGCCGTGGGGGTCACCGTCCGGGAGGGCGGCCGGGCCATCCTGGCGATGATCCTGAACTGGCAGGCGGCCGCGATCGCCGTGCTCACCTTCGCCACCGGCCTGCTGGCGTTCGTGCCCCGGCACGTACCCGGGCTCACGGCGACCGACGTGGAGATCGGCATGCTCATCGCCACGGTGGTCGTGGTGCCGGTCACGCTGGCCTCGGCGTACCTGGGGCGGCGGATCGGCAAGGAGCGGGTGCTGCTGATCTGCGGGGTGTTCACCGTGGTATGGGCGTTCCCCGGATACGCGCTGGTGGCGGCTGGCTCGCCCGGGCTGCTCTGGCTGGGGATGACGGTCGGTCTGGTCAACTACGGGCTGACCAACGGCGTGATCGGCGCGGTGATGGCCGAGCACTTCCCGGTCCGGCTGCGCTACTTCGGGCTGTCGTTCTCGTTCGCCATCGCCAGCGTGCTCGGCGGTGCACTGCTGCCCATCCCCGCGCTGGCCTGGGCGGAGGCCCTCGGCGGCTCGACCGTGCCGCTCGCGCTGATCTTCCTGCTGGGCGGCGTGCTCACCTCGGCGGGGGCGCTGTGGACCCTGCGGCTGCCCACCTTCCCCGGCGGCGCGGACTCGCCCGACGAGGCTGTCCCGGCCCGCTGAGCCGCGCCGGCCGCTCCGACCTCCGCCGCGCGATCCGGCGCGGCGGAGGGCTCAGTCCAGCTCGGCGCACAGGGTGGCCGCGATGCCCAGCTTGAGCACCTCGGAGGCACCCTCGTAGACCCGCATCGGCCGGGCCTGGCGGTAGTACCGCTCGATCCGGCTGTTCGCGATCAGCCCCCAGCGGCCCATCACCTGCACCGACCGGTCGACGACCCGGCTGGCCGCCTCGGTGGCCGCCACCTTGGCCATGGACGAGCGGTTGAGCGCCGCCCGCGCGTCGCCCCGGGCGAGCGTGGCGGCCTGGTAGGTGATCAGCCGGGCCATCTCCACGTCGTTCCACGAGTCGGCGAGCAGCTGGGCCACCGGGCCGTGCTTGAGCAGCGGCCGGCCGAACTGCTCGCGGGTGCGGGCGTGCCGGGCGGCTTCCTCCAGCGCGCCGGTGGCCAGGCCGACCGCGGCGCCGGCCACCGACACCCGGAACACCGCGAGCGTGCTCAGCACCAGCGACATGGCCTTGCCGGGCAGCCCGAGGCGGGCCTCCGGGGGTAGCACGACGTCGTCGAAGGTGACGTCGCCGAGCACGTGCGGGGCGATGAGCTCCGGGCTCGGCCGGGTGTGCACGCCCGGCGCGTCGCCCGGCACGAGCACTAGCGACAGCCCGGCGTCCTCGGCGACCAGGGTGATGAAGAAGTCGGCGGCGCCGGCGTTGGAGATGAACGCCTTCTCGCCGCTGACCACCAGGTTTCCGTCCTTCTCGGTGAGGGTGGTGGCCACGTTCTTCAGGTCGGAGCCGGCCTGCTCCTCGGTCATGGCCAGGCCGGCCAGCGTCTCCAGCGAGGCGACCCGGGGCAGCCACTCGCGGCGCTGCTCGTCGGTGCCGCCCACGGTGATGGCGTAGCTGCCGATGCCCTGCAGGGCGAACATGGAGTCCAGGTGGGAGGACTCCTTCATCATCACCTCGCGCACCAGGCAGACGGCGAGCGGGTCGACCGTCTCCGCGCGGCCGCCGTACTCGGCCGGGACCATCAGCCCGGCCAGGCCGCTGGCCCGCAGGGCCTCGCGCATCCCCGGGTGGATCTCGCTCATCGCGTCGGCCTCGGCGGAGATGGGGGCGACAGAGGCCGCGAGAGCCGCGGCCTCCTCTTGAAGCGCCCGCTCGGCGTCGCCTAGACCGAACCACTGCTCCGTGGAGTCCATGAATACTATGATACTAGAAGGGGTGGGATTCGGGTGCGCTGGACCGGTGTGCCCCTCGAACTCCCGAACTGAGCCTCATCCCTGAGTATAATCGTCAGGAAATCATCGGGTCCGAACCGCCGGCGTCCGGGTTCGGGGACAGGGGAGTGCGCATGACCGCCGCCCGCAGGGACGTGCCGCCGCGTTCGGCGCCGTCCGGTATGCCCCCGAAGCGGGCAACCGTGATCGCCCAGCGCATCGTCAAGGAGATCAAGGACCGGAACCTGCAGCCGGGTAGCCACCTGCCTCCCGAGCGGGACATGCTGGAGGCGTACAACGTCGGGCGCAACACCCTGCGCGAGGCGCTGCGGGTGCTCGAGCTGCAGGGCGTGCTGACCATCCGCCCCGGTCCCGGCGGCGGACCGGTGATCACCTCGCCCGACTCCCGGCACCTGGCCAGCACCTTCGCACTGCTCATGCAGTTCGCCGACACACCGTTCCGCACGGTCATCGAGACCCGGCAGCTACTGGAGCCGCTCACCGCCCGGCTGTGCGCGGAGCGCGGCGACCAGGGCCTGCTGGCCGACCTGCGCGCGTCGGTCGAGCAGATGGGCTCCAGCCTGGACGACCGCGACGCGTTCCTCGACGAGAACCGGCGGTTCCACGACCTGGTGGCCTGGGGCTCGGAGAACGCGCTGTTCGGCTACTGCATCAACTCGCTGCACTGGATCACCGACGGCACCGTGCTCGGCGTGGACTACCCGCGCCGGTTCCGGAAGCTGGTCTGGCAGGCGCACGAGGAGGTGTGCATCGGCATCGAGTCCGGCGACGGCGACAAGGCCGAGGCAGCCATGCGCAAGCACATGGACGACACCCTGCGGTACTTCGAGCGGCACTACCAGCGGCAGATGGACGAGGTGCTGCGCTGGGAGATGTACGGCACCTGAGCCGTCCCGCCGCGCCGTAACGGGTGTTCCGGCGAACCCGTCCCGTTGTGCCTAGGCGTCAAGCACCTGCTAATGATATACAGAGATTGTCACCGCGGGACCGTTCGAGACCGCTGGATCGCGCGCCCCGCCGACGACCGCCGACGACGCAGTCAGGGGCAGACGCATGAGCAAGACGCTGCTGGAACGCGAGCAGGACCACCCGCAGGAGGTCGTCGTCGAGCGCGACGGCCGCCGCATCGTCACGATGGACTCGGCCCGCTACGTCGACGCGCGCAACACCGGCACCGACGTCGTGGTGCCCGCCTCCTACATCGGGGTGCTGCCGGCCCGAATGATGGCCATCCACCGCCCCCGCGGGGTCATCGGGCACGACGCCTGCGTGGGCAAGGACGGGGCCGGGATCGCCGGGCTGTGGTACCTGGAGGCGCTCGGCATCCCCGCCGCCACCGCCGACGGGATGACCGCCGACATGGGCAACGGCGCCGACCTGTACGCCTCCGGGGTGGTCAAGCACGTGAACTACGTGGCGGAGATCTGCGGCGTGCGGCCCGGCATGAGCGTGGCCGAGGCGGCCGGCGTGCTGCTGGACACCGACCCGAGCGACACCGAGGTCGGCAACAAGGTGCGCAGGGAGATCGTCGAGACCCACGACAGCGGTCGCCGGGTCGTGGTCACCGACTCGATCGTCTGGGCCTACCCCGAGGACGAGAAGACCAGCGTGCTGGTCACCGCCGGGCACACCGGCCGCAGCGGCGCCAAGTTCCTGCTCGAGGCGAACCCGTGGGGCTTCATCTGCCACGACGGCGGGATGAGCAAGAACCGCTCCGGCATCTCCGGGCTGACCACCGCCGACGAGGCCGGCCTGGCCGGGGCGTGCATCGACGGCACCACGGCGCCGATCGGCGACGCCTTCCTCGGCTACGCGCAGGGTCTGATCAGCGCGCACAACGAGGCGGCGGGCCGGCGCGGGGTACAGGTCGGGATGACGGTCAAGGAGGCGGCGCACCGCCTGCTCGTGGGGGAGGCATGACCGAGTTCACCGGCGCGACCGATCCGGAGGCCGAGGAGCTGACCGGGGCCTTCTGGGCGGCCGCGCGGCGCCGCGAGCTGGTCCGGCCGGTGTGCGGTGACTGCGGGCGCAGCTTCTTCACCCCGCAGCTCGCCTGCCCCGGCTGCCTGTCCGAGAACTGGACCTACCGGACCAGCTCGGGTCGCGGCACGGTGTACAGCGCCACGGTGGTGCGCAAGCCGCCGAGCCCGGGCTTCGAGGTGCCGTTCCGGCTGGGTGTTGTCGACCTGGAGGAGGGCTGGAGCATGCTGGCCAACCTCGTGGGCGGGCCGGACGAGCGGCTCCCGGGCATCGACGCGCCCGTCGAGCTGACCTGGATCGAGCGGGACGGCCGGGTGCTGCCCGCGTTCACCGAGGTGGTCTGACGGTGGCCCCCCGAACGCTGTCCGACATCGCCATCGTGGGAGTCGGGGTGACCGCGCAGGAGAAACGCTCCGCGCGCAACTCCCTGCAGGTCGCGCTGGACGCGGCCAAGCTCGCCCTGGCCGACGCCGGGCTGCGGCACACCGACGTCGACGGCATCGCGGCGCGCTGGCCGGGTCCCGGCGGCACGCTGCTCGACCCCGGCTCGGCGGACTGGTCCACGCTGCTCGGGGTGCCCGTCGGCTGGATCGGCGACTCCTACCCGCAGGGCATCCCGGCCCTGGTCGACGCGGCGGGCGCGATCCTCACCGGGCAGGCCACCACGGTGCTGATCACCGGCGGTCAGGCGGGCGTGCTGGGCGGTGGGCGGGTCGCCTCGTACACCCAGCCCGGCAACGAGTTCGTGGCGCCGTTCGGGGCGTTCACCGCCGCGCACTTCGCCCTGGTCGCGCAGCGGCACCTGGCCCGCTACCCGCACGCCCGGCGGGGGGCCGCGGAGATCGCGGCGACCATCCGCAACACCGGCTCGGCCAACCCCGACGCGATCATGCACGGGCGCGGGCCGTTCACCGCCGAGGACGTGCTGGGCGCGACGCCGGTGGTCGACCCGTTCACCCTGCTGGACCTGTGCCTGGCCTCGGAGGGCGGCGCCGCGATCGTGGTCACCACGCTGGAGCGCGCGCGTGACCTGCCGAGGCCGCCGGTGGTGCTGCTCGGCGCGGGCATGGAGTGGCTGCGCCAGCAGTACGTCGACCCGCCGCGCTACGAGCAGGTGTGGTCGATCGGCGCTCGCGCGGCGGCCACCGCGTTCGGCCAGGCCGGGATCGGGCCGTCGGACGTCGACGTCGCCCAGCTCTACGACGTGAACTCCCTCGAGGTCGCCCGGCAGTTCGAGGCGCTGGGCTTCTGCGGCCCGGGGGAGGGCACCGACTTCGCCTCGGCCACCGGCATCGGGCCGGACGGGAAGCTGCCGACCTGCACCGACGGCGGGCTGCTGTCGTTCAGCCACATCGGCTGGGGCGCGCCGACACTGAAGATCGCCGAGTCGGTGCGCCAGCTGCGCGGCGAGGCCGGAGACCGGCAGATCGCCGGGGCCGAGGTCGCGGTCGCGGCCGGGGCCGGCTCCGGCGCCCAGTACTACAACCTGGCACTTCTGGGACGTGCCCGCTGAGCGAGCGCTCGGCCGAAGACCACCACGGAGAGGAGAGATCGGCGATGACGACGATCGAGGCGCCGCGCGGCGCTCCGGACGACACCGACCTGAAGCGGAACGGGGTGATCGACTCCGACGTGCACCCCAACTTCATCAACGGCATCCGGGACCTGACGCCGTACATGTCCGAGACCTGGAAGAGCAGGCTGGGCGTGAGCGGCGAGGACTGGGCGAAGGGGATGGCCGCGGCCCAGTTCACGCTGCCGCTGGACTACCTCTACATCAACCCGGCCGGCGCGTACCGGGAGGACGCGGCGCGGCCCGGCATGCCGCCGGCGACCGACCCCGACTTCACCGCGACGCATCTGCTCGACCCGCACGGCGTCTACCGGGCGGTGCTGCTGGCCGGCCAGTGCCTGGGCATCGGCGCGATGCCCGACGGGATGATCGCGGCCACCATCGCCTCGGCCTACAACGAGTGGATGTGCGAGCGCTGGTTGCAGAACGACCAGCGCTGGCGCGGTGCGCTCGTCGTCGCGCCGCAGGACCCGGAGGCCGCGGTCGCCGAGATCGACCGGATGGCGAAGCGGGACGGGATCGTGGCGGTGTTCATGCCGCTCGGCCAGATCCTGATGGGCGAGAAGCACTACTGGCCGATCTACGAGGCGTGCAACCGGCACGAGCTGCCGCTGATCACCCACCCGAGCGGCACGGAGAACGTGTTCGCCAAGGCACCGCAGATGGCCGGCACGCCGACGTTCTACCTGGAATGGCACACCGCGCTCGGCCAGATCCACCAGTCGAACACGCTGAGCATGATCTGCCACGGCGTCTTCGAGAAGTTCCCCAAGCTCCGGCACGTGATCGCCGAGGGCGGCTTCATGTGGGCGCTCGAGGTGATGTGGAAGCTGGACCGGGACTGGAAGGGCCTGCGCAACGAGGTGCCGTGGCTGACCCGGCCGCCGTCGGAGTACCTGCTGGAGCACACCCGGTTCACCACGCAGCCGTTCATCGAGCCGCACGACCCGCGCCACCTGGCGCCGCTGATGGAGATGCTGCACGCCGAGCAGACCCTGATGTACAGCTCCGACTACCCGCACTGGGACTTCGACAACCCGGACCAGGCGCTGCGCGGGCTGAGCCCCCAGCTGCGCCGTGCGATCCAGGTCGACACCCCCCGAGCCGTCTACGGTGACCGCCTTGACTGACACGACGGCCGACACCGCGGCCGGGACGCTGGCCGACACGACACAGCTCGCGGACGAGACCGCGGCCCGCGCGCCCCGGGAGAAGACCCGGCACGTGGTCGACCGCGCGGAGAACCTGCCGCTGGGCAGCCGGCGCATCGTGCAGGTCGGCAAGCTGTCCATCGGCGTCCTGAACATCGACGACCGCTACCACGCGCTGCTGAACAAGTGCCCCCACCACGGGGCGCCGCTGTGCGAGGGCGTGGTACGCGGCACGATGGCCGACACCGCGCCGCACGAGTACTCCTACGGCCGGCACAACGAGTTCATCACCTGCCCGTGGCACGGCTACGAGTTCGCGCTGGAGTCCGGCCGCCCGCTGCTCGACATCGGGCTGCGGGTCCCGGTCTTCACCGTCGCCGTGGAGGACGGCGACGTCGTGCTCTACGTCTGAGCCACAGCCGCCGCGGAGGGACGAGTATGGACATCGGTGTCGCGATACTGGCGCACGCCCGGAACACGCCGAGGGCGACCGCGGCGTTCGAGGGCGACCGGTCGCTGACCTACGCCGAGCTGGACGAGCGGACGAACCGGCTGGCCAACACGCTGCACGGCCGGTTCGGGGTGCGGCGGGGCGACCGGGTGGCGGTGCTGCTGCGCAACCGGCTGGAGGTCGCCGAGGCGATCGGCGCCTGCGCCAAGGCCGGCGCGGTGTACTGCGGGCTGAACTTCCGGATGAGCCTTGACGAGTACCGGGCGATCCTGGCCAACGCCGACGCCCGGGTGCTGGTCACCGAGGCGTCGTTCCAGGACATGGCCCGGACGCTGGCCGACGAGTTCGGGATCGCCGTGCTGGACGTGGACGACCCGTCGGGCGCCGGCTACGGGGCGCTCGCCGCCGCGTCGGCCGCGCCGCCGCCGACGGTGCACGCGCGGGCGCCGGAGGACGAGTTCTGCATCGTCTACACCAGCGGGACGACCGGGGCGCCCAAGGGCATCCTGTTCGACGCGCGGGCGGTGTCCTGCCACGCGATGGTGGCCGGGCTGGAGTACGGCATGTCGGCGGGCTCGCGCTGGCTGACCACCATCCCGCACAACTCCAGCGTGCAGATCACCCTGGCGCCGACGTTCTTCCTGGGCGGCGCGGTGGGGTTCCTGGACGCGCGCGGGTTCGACCCGGACGCGTTCGCGGTCGAGGCCACCAAGCAGGGCGTGACGCACACCTACCTGGTGCCGACCATGCTCTACCGGGTGCTGGAGGCGGGGTTGTCCGCGGAGTCGCTGCCCAGCCTGCGGCACATCGGCTACGGCGCCGCGCCGATCGCCCCGGACCGGGTGACCGAGCTGGTCACCCGCTTCGGCCCGGTGTTCAGCCAGCTGTACGGGATGGCCGAGGTCGCCTCGATCGCCACCATGCTCCGCCAGGACGACCACCGGCTGATCGCCGACGGGCGCACCGGGCTGACCGCGTCGGCCGGCCGGCCGTCGTACCTGACCGACGTGCGGGTGGTGGACGAGCGGGGCGGCGACTGCGCTCCGGGCGAGCGCGGCGAGGTGCTGTTCCACACCCCGTACACGATGCTCGGCTACCACAAGAACCCGGAGAAGACGGCCGAGACGCTGGTCGACGGCTGGGTGCTCTCCGGTGACATCGGCCAGTTCGACGACGAGGGCTACCTGTACATCGTCGACCGCAAGAAGGACCTGATCATCCGGGGTGGCTACAACATCACGCCGTCGGAGATCGAGCGGGTGCTCTACGACCACCCGGCGGTGATCGAGGCGGCCGTGGTCGGGTTGCCGGACACCGAGTGGGGGGAGTCGGTGCTGGCCGCCGTGGCGCTGCGGCAGGGCAGCGGCGTCTCCGGAGAGGAGCTGCGCGAGCACTGCCGCGCGGCCGGGCTGTCCAGTATCAAGGTGCCCGGCCGGGTGCTCACGATGGACTCGCTGCCCAAGAACGCCGTCGGCAAGATCGCCAAGCGCTCGGTCGTCGAGATCGCCACCCGGGCCTAGAGGAGAACCATGGACATCGACCTGGAGGGCCGGGTCGCGATCGTGACCGGCGCGAGCCGCGGCCTGGGCAGGGCGGCCGCCGAGGCGCTGGCCGCCGAGGGCGCGCGGGTGCTCGCGGTGGCGCGATCGACAGCCGACCTGGAGAAGCTGCGGGCCACCGACCCGGAGCGGATCGCCGTGCAGACCGTCGACATGTGCGCGGCGGACGAGGTGGCCGCGTTGCCGGACCGGGCGGTCGAGCAGTTCGGCCGGATCGACATCGTGGTGAACAACGCCGGCATCGCCCCGGCCGGGAAGTTCGTCGACCAGCCCCAGGAGGAGTGGGACCGGGTCTTCGACATCAACGTGCGGGCGCCCGCGATCCTGGCCAGGGCGGCCGGGCCGCACTTCGTGGCCCAGCGCTCCGGCAAGGTGATCAATGTGGCCAGCACGTCGGGGATCAACGGCAAGCCGATCCTGGTGTCCTACTCGGCGTCCAAGGGCGCGGTGCTGCAGTTCACCAAGGCGCTGGCCGCCGAGTGGGGCCGGTTCGGCGTCCAGGTCAACGCCATCGCGCCGGGCGCCTTCGAGACCGACGCCCAGTCCGCCGTGCTCGAGGCGCCGGAGATCCTGGAACGGCGGCTGCGCAAGATCCCGGCCGGGCGGATGGGCCGCTCCGAGGAGTTCGGGCCGCTGGTCTGCTACCTGGCCTCGCCGCTGTCCGACTTCATGACCGGCTCCGTCGTGGTGTTCGACGGGGGAGAGGTGAGCAAGCTGTGAGTCTGATCATCGACGGGCACACGCACGTCTACCCGGACCGGGTGGCGAAGAAGGCGCTCGCCGGCTCGCCGGGTGACCTGAAGCGGTTCGGCGACGGCACGGTCGGCAGCCTGACCGAGGTGATGGCCGCGTCCGGGGTGGACCGCTCGGTGTGCCTGGGGGTGGCGAACACCCCGGACCGGGTGGACAACGCCAACCGGTTCGCCGGCTCGCTCGACCCGGCCCGGTTCGTCGGGTTCGGCTCGGTGCACCCGGGTCTGAGCCCGGAGGAGAACGTCGGGAGCCTGCGCGCGCACGGGCTGCGCGGGGCGAAGGTGCACCCGATGTTCCAGGACCTGCGGCTGGACGACCCCCGGCTGCTGGCCACCCTGGACGCCATGTCCGGCGAGTTCGCGGTGATCATCCACGTGGGGGCCGCGGGTGACGACCCCGGCGAGCGGTGCACCCCGGCGATGCTCGCGGAGATCGTCCGGCAGTGTCCCCGGCTGGACGTCATCGCCTGCCACTTCGGTGGCTACCGCCGGTTCGAGGAGGCGGTCGAGACGGTGATCGGGCTCCCGGTGCACCTGGACACCTCCTGGCCGCCGAGCCTGGCCACGCTGGCGCCGGAGCGGGTCCGCTCGGTGATCGAGAAGCACGGGCCGGAGCGGGTGGTGTTCGCCTCCGACTGGCCGATGGCCGACCCGGGCGCCGAGGTCGAGGCGGTCCGCGCGCTGGGACTGTCCGACGACGACACCGACGCGGTGCTGGGCGGAAACCTGGCCCGCCTGCTGGGGCTCGACAGGTGAGCCAACGGGTCGCCCTGGTCACCGGCAGCGCCCGGGGGATCGGCCGGGCGATCCTGGAACGCCTGTCCGTCGACCACGACTGCGTGGTGCACGGCCGCCGTGACGTGGCCGCCGCCGAGGAGGTGGCCGGCGTCCTGGCGGGCAACGGGGCCCGGACGCTGGTGGTGACCGGCGACCTGGCCGACCCCGAGCAGGTCGCGCGGCTGGCCGACGAGACGCTGGCGCACTTCGGCCGGGTCGACACGTTGGTGGCCAACGCGGCGTCGACCGCGTTCCGGCCGCTCACCTCGGTGTCCGGGCGGCACAGCCGGATGACCTTCGGGACCGTGGTGGACAGCCTGGTCGAGCTGGTGCACCGGGCCGCGCCGGGGATGGGCTCCGGCGGCCGGATCCTGACCATCGGCGGGCTGGACGCGCGGTTCGCGCAGGCCGGGCACGGGCTGCTCGGCGGGGCCAAGGCGGCGCTCGAGGCGCTCACCCGGTCCTGGGCGGTCGAGCTGGGCCCGCGCGGGGTCACCGCCAACACGATCGTGCCCGGACCGGTGCTCACCGACTCGCTGGAGACCTACCTCGACGGCAACGAGGAGGTCCGCACGCTGCTGGTCGAGCACACCCCGGTCGGGCGGCTGGCCACCCCGGGCGACATCGCCGACGTGGCCGCGTTCCTGGTCTCCCCGGCCGGCGGGATGATCTCCGGCCAGGTCATCGTGGTGGACGGCGGGATCAGCGCGCAGGGCGGCCCGTGGGGGTCGATGCGCGAGCTGTGGTGACCCGCCGGTCGACCCGGGCGCCCCGCCGGTCGGGGCGCCCGTGCCCGGAACTCAGGATGCGGAGTACGAGCCGCTGAGCAGGATCTGCTTGATGTCGGTGAACTCGAGGATGCCCTCGGGACCGCACTCCCGACCCCACCCCGACTGCCGCACCCCGCCGAAGGGCTGGGTGAGGCAGATGCCGGCCAGGTTGACCGCCATCCCGCCGGAGCGGACGCGCCGCGCCACGGCCAGCGCCGCGTCCCGGTCGGCCGAGTACACGGAGCCGGCCAGGCCGAACTTCGTGTCGTTGGCGATCCGGACCGCGTCGTCGACGTCGTCGTAGGCGAGCACGCAGGTGATCGGCCCGAAGACCTCGTCCTGGGCGATGTCCATGTCGGTGGTGACGTCGCGCAGCAGCGTCGGCTCGAAGTAGAAGCCCTGCTCCAGCCCGTCCGGCCTGCGGCCGCCGGCGGCGATCTTGGCGCCCTGTTCCTGGGCGCGCTCCAGCATGGCCTCGGTGCGCTGCCGGGCCCGCTCGTTGCCCAGCGGGCCGAGGACGGTGTCCTGCTCGAACGGGTCGCCCAGCTTGTAGGTGCCGAACGCGTCGGCCAGCCGCGCGACGACCTCGTCGTACCGGGCGCGGGAGACCAGGATGCGGGACAGCGCCACGCACACCTGACCGACGCCGCCGATGGCCCCGGGCACCAGGGTGGGCAGCACGTCGTCCAGGTCGGCGTCGTCCAGGATGATGGCCGGGGACTTGCCCCCGAGCTCCAGCGCGGTGCGGGCCAGCCGGGGCGCGGTGCGGGTCACCACGTCCACCGCGACGGCCGTGCCGCCGGTCATGTGCACCATGTCGATGCCGTCGTGGCCGACCAGGTGCTTGCTGGGCTCGGTACCCGCGGCCAGCATGCTGAACACGCCGGGCGGGAAGCCGGCCGCGCGGGCCGCCTCGGAGATGAACCGGGTGGTCAGCTGCGACTCCGGCGCGGCCTTGACCACCACCGGGCAGCCGGCCAGCAGCGCCGGAATGATCTTCATGCCCATCAGTGGAACCGGGCCGTTGTAGGTGATGATGCCGAGCACGGTGCCCACCGGGCAGCGCTGCAGCAGCACCTCCGAGCCACCCTCGGAGCGGTTCTCCTCCCACGGCAGCGTCCTGGCGAAGGACAGCGCCTGCCGCCAGATGAGCGTCGCCGCGCCGGTGTTGATCATCGCGCTGTGAGTCAGCGGGAAGCCGGACTCGAAGGCCCAGGCCCGGTTCATGTCCTCCATCCGGGCCTCGAGCTCGTCGGCGAACCGGGTGCACACCTCGATGCGCTCGTCGACCGACAGCGTCGGCCAGGGGCCCTCGTCGAACGCCCGGCGCGCGGCCGCCGCCGCCGCGTCGGCGTCGGCGGTGCCCGGCGCCGGCACCGACGCGCACACCTCGCCGGTCGAGGGCATCACCACGTCGATCGTCTCGTCGCCGGCGGGCCGTACCCACTCGCCGCCGATGAACAGGGAGTCGAGGCCGGGTACCTCGACGTCGAGACTGGTGGGGCTCGCGGATGCGGTCAAGGCCGTCCTCCTGCAACTCTGCTGACGGGTGTTCGCGACAGAAACTATGACTATCATAGTGATAGGTGTCCGGCGTCACCATCACCGGGCCGGGCGGCCGGTCGCGATGGCCAGCAGCTCCCGCGCGGGGCGAGCACCCCGGTCGCCGCCCCGGCGACCCGGTGACGTCCGACGGCCGCTCAGCGGGTCGTCAGCACCAGCTTCCCGGTGGAGGTCCGCTCCTCGATCGCGTGCAGCGCGCTCGCGCCGTCGGCGAGGTCGTAGGTCCCGGTGACCAGCGGTCGCAGCCCGGCGTGCACCAGGTCGGCCAGGTGCTTGGCGGTGCGCGCGAACAGCGTGGCGTCGCGGTCCAGCATCTCCGCCCAGGAGATGCCCAGCACGCTCGCGCTGCGCAGCAGCAGCCGGTTCGCCTTGGCGGTGGCGATGAGGCCGGAGGCGAAACCGACGCTCACCAGCCGCCCGCCGGAAGCCAGGCAGCGCACGCTGCGCTCGAACACCTCGCCGCCGACCGGGTCGACGATGACGTCGACGCCGCCCGCGTCGCGCACCGCGTCGAACCACTCGTCGGGCCCGCACACGGTGCCCGCGCCGGCCCGCGCGGCGAGCTCCCGGCGCTCCGGCGTTCCGGCCACCGCGACCACGCTGGCCCCGAGCGCGGCGGCGAGCTGCACCGTCGCACCGCCCAGCCCGCCACCGGCCCCGTGCACCAGGACGGACTCGCCGGGGCGCAGCAGCGCGCGGTCGGCCAGCGCCACGAGCGCCGTGTGATGGTTGACGACCATCGCCGCGCCCTGCACCGGTGACAGCTCGCCCGGCAGCGGCGCGAGCAGCTCGGGGAGGACCCAGGCGGTGTCGGCGAACCCGCCGGTCATCACATGCCCGGCGACCCGGTCGCCGACGGCGTACCCGCAGCCGCCCGGCGCCTCCAGCACCTCGCCGCAGACCTCCAGGCCGGGGATGAACGGCAGCGTCGGCGTGCGCTGGTAGAGGCCCCGGGTGAGCAGCGTGTCGACGAACCCGACCCCGGCCGCGTGCACCGCCAGCCGCACCCTCGGCGGCCCGGCGGGGGCGGGCGGGTCGGGCAGGTCGACGAACCGGAGCCCGCTCGGACCGGAGAGGCCATGGGCTCGCAACGCACGCATCGGACCGCCCATCTCGTCGGGTCGACGGCCTCGTCGTCGGGGCCGGGGCATGTCTACCACCCGGGCGGGGCTCGCACAGCCGCACTCGGACACCCGACCGGCGGGTTTACCGTCCCCTCGCGTGGGCAGGGGTCACTTCGGCGCCCTCGCGGGGCCTCGGGTCAGTCCGGTGCCCGGGCCGGGGCGAGCGCGTGGGACCGCTCCCAGGGCAGGGTGATCAGCGCCCAGCCGACGAGCACCAGCAGCGCCTCGGACACCAGGTACCAGGGCCACGGGCCGAGCAGGTCCAGCAGCGACGGGGTGGCGGGCTTCGCGTTCAGGAAGCCGTAGTTGGTGCCGGCGGCCGCGTTGAACGCCAGCACCGCCACCGCCCAGCATCCCGTGATCAGCACGGTGAGCCGGTAGCCCCGCCAGCTCGGCCGGTGGCCCAGCCCCCAGGTCAGGAACACCGCCGCCCACACCACCAGCGCGTGGTCGGCGAAGAACCCGAGGAACAGCAGGCCGGGGAAGTCCGGGCCGGCCAGCACCGGGGTCAGCAGCGACTGGGTGCTCAGCGTCAGCCCCCAGTAGTAGGTCAGTGCGCACGCCCCCGGCCGCCGGGTCCACAGCGCGTAGGCGGCGACGTACGGGGCCAGGTCGGACAGGTGCAGCGGCAGCGTCTCCGGCAGCGCCGAGGGCCGCAGCAGCCAGAGCTCGACCCCCAGGTTGACCAGCGCGATCACCGTGCCGAGCAGCAGGCCGCAGCGGCGGGACACCCGGTCCTCGGCGCGCCGGCCGAGCAGCACGAAGCCCGCCACCCCGGCGACGGCCAGCGCCAGCACGGTCCAGTGCGAGGTGCCGTACGCGGTGAACGGCCGTGCGGTGAACCACACGGCTCAGGGCCGGCGACGACGCGGTTCGGCCATGCGGCGATCAAACCGCGGTGCGGTCGCGCGCGCCACCGCCCGACGCGCGCGCCTCAGCGACGGATCAGCCCCAGCAGTTCTGCAACCCCCAGGAGACGTCGCGCGCGGGGACCCCGTCCAGCTCGGACGTGGCGACCACCTGTGAGCCGGTGTCGTGCACACCGGCTGGCGGGCGCTGGCCGCGCAGCGCGAACGCCATCACCGCGTCGACCCCCCGGGTGGCCATCGCGGTGGGGAACTGCATCACGGTGGCCACGTACCGGTTCGCCCGCACCGCCAGCACCCCGGGGCAGCTGCCGTCGATCGTGGCCACCTTGACCCGGTCGGCCGCGCCGTGCGCCACCAACGCCTCGTGCGCGCCCTGGGCGGCCGGCTCGTCCACGGTGTACACCCCGTTCAGGTCCGGGTGCTGGGCGAGCAGCTGGGTCATCGCGTCCTCGGCCCTGGCCGCGTCGCCGTTGGTCGGCATCGCGGCGAGCACCTCGGGCGCGCCGGGGGCCAGCCCGAAGCCCCTCAGGAACCCGGCGTGCCGCTGCTCGTCGACCGAGCTGCCGGGCGAGCCGTCCAGCATGACGATCTTCGGCGGGGTGCTGCCGAGCGCGGCCTTGAGGTAGGCGCCCTGCTGCTCACCCGCCACGGTGTTCTGGGTGGCGTAGGTGGCGTCGCCGACGTCCGGGGGGGTGGTCTCGGTGTCCAGCACGATCACCAGGACGCCCTGGGCGCGCGCCTTGCGCAGCACGTCGACGATGCCGGTGGAGCTGCTCGGGGTGATCAGGATGCCCTTCACCCCGGCCTGGAGCAGCTGCTCGACCGCGGCCACCTGGCCGTCGTTGTCGCCGTCGAACTTCCCGGCCATCGGCAGCACCTTCGCGCCGCGCCACTGGCCGGCCGCCGTGACCGCCGCGTCCCGGATCCGGATGAAGAACGGGTTGTTGTCGGTCTTGGTGACCACGCCGATGAGCACCTGGGGGGCTCCGGCGTTGTCCGGCGGTCCGCCGGAGCCGCCGGTGAGGCCGCCGGTGCCGCCGCTGTGGGCGCAGCCGGCGAGCAGGGTGGCACCCAGCGCGGCGACGATCGCCAGCGCGGCGCGGGACCGGGGGCGCGCCATGTCAGTGCCCCGCCGTGACGGGCACGCCGGCCGTGTCGATCCGCCCGTGCCTGACCTCGTACCAGGCGTAGAGGGTGACCACCGCGAAGCACAGCACCATCAGCGTGAAGGAGGCCGGGGCGCCCAGCGCGTCCATCATCGCGCCCTGCACCAGCGGCAGCAGGGCGCCGCCCAGGATCGCCATCACCAGTCCGGCCCCGCCGAACTTGGTGTCGGCGCCCAGCCCGTGCAGCGCCACCCCGTAGATCGTCGGGAACATCAGCGACATGCTGAACGAGACCATCACCAGCGCCCAGGCGCCGACGATGTTCGGGCTCAGGATCACCACCACGTTCAGCAGCACGGCCACCACCGACGCGGCCAGCAGCAGCCGGGGTGGGGAGATGAAGCGCATCAGGTAGGTGAAGACGAACCGGGAGATCAGGAAGACGATCATGCTGTACTGCAGGAAGAGCCCGCCGGTGACCGCGCTGGCGTCCAGCGAGGACTCGATGTACTGGATGGTGAACGTCCAGGTGCAGGTCTGCGCGCCGACGTAGAAGAACTGAGTGATCACGCCGAAGCGGTAGTGCGGGTTGCGCATCAGCCGCCGCATGGTCGGCAGGAAGGCCTCGTCGCCCTCCACGTGCTCGCGCGCGGGGGGCACCTTCGTGAGGTAGAAGGCGATCCACAGCGCCACCAGCACCAGCGCGATGATCACGTACGGGGCCATCACCGCGCCGAGCTCGGCCTGCTGGATGGCCTGCAGCTGCCCGGGCGGCATCGCGGCCCGCTCGGCCTCGCTGGCCGGGTTCAGCTTGGTCAGGATGAACACCGTCGAGATCAGGATGCCGATGTTCGTGCCGACCGGGTTGAACGCCTGCGCGAGGTTCAGCCGCCGGGTAGCCGAGCGCTCGTCGCCCATCGAGATCATGAACGGGTTGGCCGAGGTCTCCAGGATGGACAGCCCGCTGGCCAGGATGAACAGCGCGGCCAGGAACGGCAGGTAGGCCTCCAGCTTCGCCGCCGGGTAGAACAGGAACGCTCCGACGCAGAAGATCGCCAACCCGGTCAGCACGCCGGTCTTGTAGGAGTAGCGGCGGTTGATGAACGCGGCCGGCAGCGCCAGGCAGAAGTAGGCGCCGTAGAACGCGAACTGCACCAGCGAGGACTGCAGGGTGTTCATCGAGAAGATCTTGCTGAACACCTTGACCAGCGGGTCGGTCATCGCGGTGGCGATGCCCCATGCGGCGAAGCAGCTGGTGAGCAGCACGAACGGCACCTTGAGCCCGGGGTACACGAGCGGTGCCCGCTTGCTCGCCGTCGGCTGCTCGGGGACGTCCTGGACCTGGGTCATGGGCCGCTCCACTCCGTTGTCGGGCAGGCGTTCCCAGTGTCAGCGCCGGGCAACGGCGAGTCCAGCGCCGTGGCCCGATCGCCGAGGCTTCCGTTGCGTAACCGGTGCGCCGCCGGACCGCGAAACGACGCGCGATGGTGGCCGGTTCGGCGATGTGTGGGCCTGACCGGCGCGGGGTACCGTTCCCGCACGTACCGCGATCCGCCCGTCGCGGTGCTCCCGTACCGCCTCGGCCCGGCCGGCCCTGGCACGACCATGTTCAGACTCCCGGCAGGAGGTCGCCCCGTGCAGGACCGTCAGCGGCCCCGGATCGGCCCCGCGTGGCAGGCCGTGCTCTCCGACATCCGCCAGCTCGCCGGGACCACCGCCAGGGCGGCCAACGCCGACGTGGCCCGGCGGCTCCCCGAGCACGCCGCCGCGGTGGTCTCCGACGCCCGCGACCTGGCCGAGGCGATGACCGTGGCCGGCGACCGCGCGGCCCGGCGGATACCCGGTTACGCGGAGACCGTCGAGCAGCTGCGCCGGGCCGAGGCGTCGGTGCTGCGCGAGATCAAGCAGCGTCTGGACGACCTGGCCGAGGCCACCGACGAAGCCGGCGACAGTGCCTCCGCGCGGTCCCGGCTGCTGGAGCAGCTGCTCACCGCGTCCCTGGGCGCGGACCCCAACCGCAGCCGGGAGCGCCTGCACCTGCGGATCCTGCGCAGCCTGGTGCCGGACGAGGCCCGGATCCTGGCCGCGCTGTCCGACGGCAGCCAGTTCCCGCTGGTGCACGTCGAGACCCGGGGAGGCACCCGCACCGTGCTGGCGAACGCCTCCACGGTCGGCCGGGTGGCCGGGGTGCACCTGCAGACGGCGGTCCCGGTGTACGTGGGCCACCTGCGCGACCTCGGCCTGCTCGAGGAGGGGCCGAAGGACGACGCGCTCTCCGACCAGTACGCCCTGCTGGTCAGCGAGAACTATGTCCGGCGGGCGCTCGAGGAGTCGGGGGAGGGGCTGCGCGGGAACAAGGCCGTGCAGCGCACGCTCCGGCTGTCCGCGCTCGGCCGGGAGCTCTGGGACGCCTGCCGCCCCGAGGAACCGACCCGGCACCTGGCCGGCACCAACGGCTCCGCGCCGGAGAGCTACCGCTCGGCCTACGCGGGCACCCGGCGGACAGACCCCGGCCGGACCTCGACGTGACCGACCTCGCCGGCGTACTGGCCGACGTCCGCTCGCACTGGTTGCTCTACCTGTCCATGCCGCTGATCGCCGCCGCGATCGGCTACTTCACCAAGCTCGTGGCCGTCGAGATGATGTTCCGGCCGATCGAGTTCAAGGGCCGCAGGCCCTACCTCGGCTGGCAGGGGATCATCCCCCGGTACGCGGGCCGGATGGCCGCCATCGCGTGCGACATGTTGACGGCCAAGCTGCTGGACCCGCAGGAGCTGTTCGACCGGCTGGACCCCGAGCGCATGGTGCAGGAGCTCGAACAGCCGCTCACCGAGGCGGTGCGGGAGATCGCCGAGGAGATCGCCGCCCGCACCCAGCCGGAGCTGTGGGCCTCGCTGCCGGACGCGGTGAAGGCGCGGGTGCTGACCCAGGTGAAGCGCGAGGCGCCCCGGGTCATCGCCGAGATCATGGACCAGGTCCGGGAGGACGTGGAGGGCATCTTCGACTTCAAGGAGATGGTCGTCACCAACCTCATCCGGGACAAGGAGACGCTGAACAAGATGTTCCGGTACGCCGGGCGTCGGGAGTTCGGCTTCATCGTGCGGTTCGGCGCGCCGTCCGGGTTCGTGATCGGGCTGATCCAGGCCCTGGCGTGGGCGCTGTTCAAGGAACCGATGATCATGCCGATCTTCGGCCTGTTCACCGGCTGGCTCACCGACTACACCGCGCTGAAGCTGGTGTTCGTGCCGAAGTACCCGAAGCGGATCCTCGGCATCACCTTCCAGGGGCTGTTCTTCAAGCACCGCGACGAGTTCACCGACACCTACGGCGACCTG
This sequence comes from Pseudonocardia sp., assembly GCA_036497465.1. Taxonomy (GTDB): domain Bacteria; phylum Actinomycetota; class Actinomycetes; order Mycobacteriales; family Pseudonocardiaceae; genus Pseudonocardia. Next base: position 24,520 of record DASXJJ010000034.1, read on the forward strand.
GTCGCCCGCCAGGTGGTCACCCCGCGCAACATGATCCACGCCGTGCTGCGCGGGCCCACCTCAGACCGGCTGTTCGCGATCATCCAACGCAAGCTCTACGACGAGATGGACGGCCAGATCGGGCTGGGCCGCCCACTGGTGGTGCTGGCCGTCGGCGGCACCGGTTACCAGCAGGTCAAGGAGCTGATCGCGGAGATGGTCCTGCAGCGGCTGCCGGACACCGCGCAGCAGCTGGAGGACTACGCCGAGGATGCGCTGGACATCCGCAACACCGTGGTGCAAAAGATGCGCCAGCTCTCCGAGGACGAGTTCGAGCAGCTGCTGCGGCCGGCGTTCAAGCAGGACGAGTGGAAGCTGATCGCGGTCGGGGCGGTGCTCGGCTTCCTGGTCGGTGAGCTGCAGGTGCTGCTGGTCGAGCAGTTCGGCCGGTAGCACCCGCGCCCCCACCGCCGGGTCAGGGTTCCCGCGCGGCCTCGCCCGGTACCTCGGACACGTGCGCGGCCACGATCCGCCACCCGGCGGGGAACCGCACCCAGACCTGGCTCTGGCGACCCTCGGCGCGGCCGCCCGGGTAGCCGAACAGGGTGCTGACCACCGCGGTGCGTTCGCCGACGGTCAGCACCCTGGTCCCGGCCAGCCGCCGGCCCGGGGGCACCGAGGGGTTCTCCCGGCGCCACGCCGCGAGCTCGGCCGCCCCGCGCTGCCGGTCGGCCACCCCGTAGCGCAGGCAGCGCGGGTCGTCCCAGAACAGCTCGGTGAGCACCGCGACGTCGCCGTCCACCAGCGCTCGCTCGTAGCGGTCGAACGCGGTCAGCACGCCGGTCACCACATCGGCGCGGTCCAGCACCAGGTCGGTGTCCGCGTCGATCTTCGGGCCGGTGTCCGTGTCGGCGCCGGTGGCGGGGCTCATGCGTCTGCCGGTGCGACGGCGGCCGGTTCCTCGGACCCGGTGGCGTCCCGCTGCTCCGGCACCTCGACCCCGGTGTCCCGGTGCCGGGTGACCAGCCAGAACCCGAGCAGCACGAGCCCGGACAGCGCGTAGCCCAGCGCGATCTGGCCGCCGACGGCCCAGCCGACCTGGGGCGCATGGATCAACCCGACGAAGCCCAGCGCGGCCCCGATGAAGCAGTAGATCGCGGCCGGCACGAACCGCTTGTCGATGATGAAGGCGACGATCGCGCCGAGCACCATGCCGGCCAGGATCGCGCCGCCGCCGAACAGTGCGGTGCCCCGGTACACCAGTCCGGCGTTGGTCAGCGCATCCTCGCCGACCGCCGAGGCGGTGGTACCGGCCGCGGCCAGCGCGTTGTCCATCAGGCCGCCGGCCCACGACGCGATGTTGGGCAGGATCGCGAACACCACCGCGACGGCGTGTCTGCGGGGCACCACCTGGAACGCCTGGGCGCCGATCAGCAGGCCGATGTAGAGCAGGATCGGCACGATCGCCGGCATCGGCAGCAGCGCCCCGAGCAGCCCGAACAGGCCCAGGAAGCAGAACAGCGCGATCACCACGCCGGAGGCCAGCGAGTAGCTGGTGCGCCCGCCCGCCGCCTTCCAGCCCGGGTGGCCGATGTAGACCGCGGGCGGGAACGGGCAGCCCAGCGCCGAGCCGACGATCGCCCCGGTGCCGTCGGCCAGCAGCACGCTGCGCAGGTTGTAGTCGTCCCCGGCGGCCGAGGCGCTCTCCACGTTGGTCATGCCCTCGGTGAAGTTGTAGATGCCCAGCGGGATGGCGGTGGCCAGCAGTGGCGCCACGTCGGCCAGTCCCTGGCCCAGCCGGTGGAAGTTCGCCGTGGGCAGCGACAGCCCGACCTCGTGCGCGGCGGTGACCACGTCCGGGACGGACATGTACCCGCCGATCCAGCCGATCGCCGTGCCCACCAGCAGCGCGGCGAGCCCGACGGGGATGTTCCCGGGCAGCTTGAGGTCGGTGAAGAAGCCGATCAAGATGATCATCATGACCGGCAGCGCGATCCACAGCGCCTCCCACATCTGGGCGGCCGGGCGCATCGAGATGAACGCGATCGAGATGCCGGCGAGGGTGCCCAGCATGGCCGCCTGCGGGGTGTAGCGGCGGATGAACGGCCCGATGAACGCGCCGATCAGCACGATGATGCCGATGATGAAGCACCAGGCGAGGCCGGCGGCCCACGCGGTGAGCGCGTCCTTGGTGGCCAGGTAGATCGGCAGCATGATCACGAAGACCACGATGAACATGTGCGGCACGCTCGGGCCGTAGGGCATCGCGCACACGTCGGTGCGGTCCTCCCGCCGGGCCAGCCGCCGGGCCAGGTAGGTGTAGTAGACGTTGCCGATCAGCAGCTGCACCCCCAGCGCCGGCAGCAGCACGCCGAACACCTCGGCGCCGGGGATCTTCACCACGCCGATGCACAGCCCGGTCAGTACCAGGACGTTGACCAGCGTGTTGAAGCCCAGCCCGAAGAACGCGTTGGTGTCCCCGGCCACCCACCAGGACAGCTTCGGCGCGGCGGGCTCCTCCGGCGCGGACGGCGGGGGAGTGGTGGTGGTCTCGCTCATGACCGGATCTCCTCGAGGGTGAGGGAGTCGAGGAACGCAACGGAGGGCGCGACCCAGCCGAAGATCCCGCCCTGGGCGGCGATCATGGCGAGGCCGGCGTGCTGGAACTCCGGGAAGTAGGAGCCGACGCAGTCCGAGAGCACCAGGCACTCGTAGCCGCGGTCGTTGGCCTCCCGGACGGTGGTGTGCACGCACACCTCGGTGGTGACGCCGGTGACCACCAGGCTGGTGATCCCCCGGGCCACGAGCTCGGCGCCGAACGAGGTGCCGTGGAACGAGCCCTTCCCGGGCTTGTCGATCACCAGCTCGCCGGGCTCCGGGGCGAGCTCGTCGATGATGTCGTGGCCGTACTCGCCGCGGATCAGGATCCGCCCCTTGGGACCCTGGTCGCCGATCCGCAGGGTGGGGTCGCCCCGGTTGAGCTTGGCGGGCGGGCAGTCGGACAGGTCGGGGCGGTGCCCCTCCCGGGTGTGCACCACGGTCATCCCTGCGGCCCTGGCGGCGTCCAGCACCGCCCGCAACGGCGGGATGACCGTGCGCAGCAGCGAGACGTCGTTGCCCAGGGTCTCGCCGAACCCGCCGGGCTCGCAGAAGTCCCGCTGCATGTCGATGATCACCAGAGCGGTGCTGGCCGGGTCGAAGGTGAACGGCCCCGGCTCGGCCGCGACCGCCTTCACGACTCGTCCCACGCGGTCGCGTCGATCACCGCGTCGGCGTCGGCGACCGCGCCGAACACCCCGCCCTGCATGGTCACCATGTGCAGCGCGGCGGCGTGGTTGTCCGGGTCGGTGGCGCCGGTGCAGTCGGACAGGATCAGGCACTCGTAGCCGCGGTCGTTGGCCTCGCGCATGGTGGTGTGCACGCAGACGTCGGTGGTGATGCCGGTCAGCAGGATGTGGGTGATGCCCCGGGTGCGGAGCACCAGGTCGAGCTGGGTGGCGTAGAAGGCACCCTTTCCGGGCTTGTCGACGAGCACCTCGCCGGGCACCGGGGCGACCTCGGGCACGATCTCCCAGCCGGGCTCGCCTCGGACCAGGATCCGCCCCGCCGGCCCCGGCGAACCGATCTCGGCGCCGATCCGGGCCGACCGCCAGCGCTTGTTCGCCGGCAGGTCGCTCAGGTCGGGGCTGTGGCCCTCGCGGGTGTGCACGACCAGCATGCCGGTGGCCCGGGCGAGTTCCAGCAGCCGCGCGGTACCCGGCAGCCCGGCCCGGGTGAGGCCGATGTCGTAGCCCATCCGGTCCACGTAGCCGCCCGGTCCGCAGAAGTCCACCTGCCAGTCGATGCAGACCAGCGCGGTGTGCGCGGCGTCGACCGAGCCGTCGAACGGCCAGGCGTACGGTCTGGCCGCGACCGGCCCGATCCGGGCGGTGCGGGACGGCGCCTGCGCGGCCGGCGGATGGGTGGCCGGCGCGTGCGTGCTGGTCATCGGTCCTCCTGAGCGGTGGTCGAACGGGCGTCACCGGGCCGGCGGTGTTCCGGGCCGAACGCGAGCAGCACGATGTCGCGGGCCGGAGCGTGGCCACTCCCGGTAGTCGACGAGCGGGCGGGCATGCCCCGTACGGACGCACGGACCGGCTCGTTCGTGATACGCATTTCGTCGATTGTCGACCGTTTGATGTCCGACGCGGGTCCGCGCGGTTACGGCCCGGTTAGCACCCCAGGTGCGTGTGCCGGCGCCGCCTCCCGGCGGCGGAGTCTCCGGCGGTCAGCCGTCCGGGTGGCGGTCGGTCGGGGCGGCGTCCGGCCCGTCCGGCGCGTCGAGGAAGGCGCGGGCGCCGTGGTTCGCCAGGACGGTCAGCACTGCCGCCAGGCCCCCCTCGGACACCGCGACCAGCAGCGCGCGGTGCCGGGTCACGCTGTCCGTCGGGGAGCCCAGGGCCGCCTCCCGCCGGATGTTGGTGGCCATGTGCAGCTGAAGTTTGAGGATCACCGGTTCGTACACCCGGAGCAGCTGGCGGTGGTCGGCCAGGCCCACCAGCGCGATGTGGAAACGCCGGTGTGCCTCCGCCCTCGCCAGCGGCTCGGCGCGCCGGCCGGCCCGCTCCATGTCGGCCAGCGCGCCGGCCAGCGCGGCCAGCCGTTCCGGGGCGGGGGCGGCACCACGACCCAGCGCGGTCTCCAACGCGAAGCGTTCCAGCGCGTCCCGCAGGCCGTACAGCTCGTCGACGTCCCGGCCGGTCAGATCGGCCACCCGCACACCGCGCCGGGGCAGGTGCTCGACGAGGCCCTGCTCGCCGAGCAGTCGCAGCGCCTCGCGCAACGGTGCGCGGCTGGTGTGGAACCGGCGGGTGAGGTGCTCCTCGACGAGCCGCTCGCCCGGCGCCAGCTCGCCGCTGAGGATCTCCTCGCGCAGCCGGTGCATCGCCAGCTCGGTCAGGCTGCGCGCGCCCAGGCCGCCGTCGTCGGACCGGGAGGACGCCGGCGACACCAACGCCACGGCTGCCTCCTCCCCGCGCGGGCACGGCCCCCTCGGCCGGTGGTGCGTGCTCGGCCCCACCGTAGTGACCGTCGGTCTCCGACACCGCCCGCCGCCCCGGAAGCCAGGGGTCGGAAGGGTCCGCACCCGCCGGGCGGTCCGGGCGGAAAGGGTCGGCGGGAAGCCGACCGAATGCGTACGTCGGGCAATGGGCCGCCATTCCGGAAGGCGCACCATCGACAATTGATCGTTCCGGGCGCGCGGTCCCGTAAAGGGATACTTTTTGGACCTGCGCCGACCGGCCTCTTGACGAAAAGGTCGATCAGGAGCAGGCTGAACGCCGCTGAATGACGGAATGCGTTTCGACACGTTCTCCGGCCGGGCCGGCATGAATTCACTGAGCAATTCACTGGGCGTTGCCCTGTCGTGAGGAGCAGAAGAATGCCGCAACTTCCTCCGGAGTACCTGGATCGGGACACTCCCTCCGATGTGGACGTGACCGACCGGGTTCGGCCCCGGTATCCCGACCCCACGCTCGGGGTGGTCGTTCCGGGTGCGGCTCCCACCCCGGCCACGCATCCCCTGGTCACGGTGGGCGACTCGCTGGTGCACGGCATGTCCGGCGGTGCCGTGTTCGACACCGCCCTGTCCTGGCCGTCAGTGGTCGCGGGCGTCCTGCGGGCCGACTTTCCGGTGCCGTCCTACGGCGGCCCGCTCGGCGGGTTGCCGTTCAACATCGAGGGGTTGCTCCGCGGCCTGCAGGACAAGTTCGGCGAACGGCTGAACCCGCTGGAGCTGGTCGCATTGCCACTCGCGCTGCAGAGGCTCGTCGACGCCAACGAGGACTACTGGGAGCGTGGCGACGGCAGTCGCGCGCCGAGCACCGCCGTTCGTTTCGCCAATGTGGGAATCTACGGCTGGGATGTGCGGGACTGCCTGTCCTACACGGCCGGTCTCGCCGCCACCCGGCTCGCCGCGTCACCGCCGCACGACGACCTCCTCGGTGCGGTTCCGTCGAACGACAGCGACATCGCCGCGCGCTCGGTCCTCGCGCCGTTCGGGCCGTCCGCCGCGCAGATCGACGCCGCCGCGTGGTTCGGGGACAACGGCGGCATCGGCACGCTGATCGTGGCGCACGGGGCCAACAACGCACTGCGGACGGTGGTCGACAAGCAGGTGAGGTGGTCGGACACCGGCTACGACACGCTCGACGGCAAGGGCGCCTACAACGTGTGGCGGCCCACGCACTTCGCGCTTGAGTACGGCAGGCTCGTCGACGCGATCCGTGCCGTCAGCGCGGACCGGGTCGTCCTGGCGACCGTTCCGCACGTCACCGTGGCACCGATCGCGCAGGGCGTGAACCCGGACCGTCCCGGGCAGAAGTGGCGCGACGGTTCGCGGTACTTCCCGTACTACACCGACCCGTGGATCGCGGAGGCCGACTTCCGCCCGGAGAAGCACCGCCACCTCACCCACCAGCAGGCGCGGGCCGTCGACTCGGCGGTCGACCAGTACAACGCCACCATCGCCGACTCCGTGAGCCACGCCCGTTCGGAGGGGCGTGACTGGTACCTGTTCGACATGTGCGGGATCCTCGACGGGCTCGCGCAGCGCCGGTACGTCGACGACGACGAGGCTGCCCGGCGCAACGGGTGGACGCCGTACCCGCTGCCGGCCGAGCTCGCCGACCTGGACACCCGGTTCTTCCGCTCCGACCGGACCGGGCGGCTCCAGGGCGGCCTGTTCGGCCTGGACGGGGTGCACCCGACGACGAGCGGCTACGCGGTCCTCGCCGGCGCGGTGCGCGACGTGCTGGCGGTCGCGGGCCTCAAGCCTGACGACGTCGACTACGTCGACCTGCGCCGCCGCGACACGCTCAACGCGAAGCCACCCGCGCTGATGACGACGGTGCTGAACCTGATCACGCCGTTCCTCACGCGGCTGGTGAGCCGCTGACGGGCCGGACGCCGGCTCGCGGGCCGCTCAACCGCCGGGGCCGCTGGGCTCCCGAGCCGGGGCCCGGGCCAGCGGTCGCCGGGCCGCTCCCGATCGCCGGTGCTCGCCGCCCGGTCCGGCGTGCGGAGGGGTACCGTCCGGCACCGGACACTGTGCACCGGGAGGGCGTGGCCGATGGCGACGATGCGGATGCTGCGGCTGGTGGTGCACATCCGGTCCCGGCAGCCGGTGCTGGTGCTGGGCGAGGTCGAGGGGACGCGCTGTCTGCCGGTGTTCCTGCGTCACCCGCAGGCCGAGGTGATCGCCGTCGGACCGCGCGGGGAGGACGACCAGCCACTGACCCAGGACCTGCTGGTGCCGGTGGTCGAGGGCCTCGGCCGCAGGCTGTGCGGGGTGGAGATCACCGCGCTGGAGAACGGCGTGTTCACCGCCGAGCTGGTGTTCGACGCGGACACCCGGATCACCGCGCGGGCCAGCGACGCGCTGGCGGTGGCGGTGCGCGACCGGCTGCCGATCTCCGTCGCGGACGAGATCCTGGACCGGGTCGGCCAGCCGATCGCCGAGCTGTTCCCGGCCGGGGCGGACGCGCCGCCCGACGAGCAGCTCCGCGACTTCCGGGAGTTCATCGGCGACGTGTCGCCTGACGACTTCCGCGACCCGCCGCCAGGCTGACGGGTCGCGGTGCGGGTCAGCTCCGGCTGCCGAAGGCCTTGCCGATGAAGAAGCCGACCAGGCCGCCGAGCACGAACACGATGGCCAGGAACCCGAACACGGCACGGCGCAGGGTCTGCAGGAAGCCGGCCGCCTGGATGTGCTCGGTCAGGGCGAGGACGTCGGTCATGGCGTGGGTCACGATCATCCGCGGATGGTGTCAGAGCCGCGGCGAGCCCGCCGCCGCTGACACCCGTCCGTGCGGCGCCCGCGGCCGGCCCGGCCCGGCGCGGCCGGTGCCTGCCGGCCACGTCGGCGCAGGTCACCCGGCTGCCTCCGCCCGGGCGGGCGCGGGCTGCCGAGC